>QIEW01000311.1 GCA_003230535.1 bacterium | reverse complement strand
TAACAGTAAAACTCAATATATAGTTTATGCCTCCGCACTTTGCCTTACCGCCGTCATTATCGCTTTTGCTTTTTCAACTTATCATAGCACTGAAAGAGAAGCCGCTCGCCAGTTTAATGATCAGCAGCTTGCTTTAGCCGGACAAGCCGCCTCAGGGGTGGAAAATTTTTGGTCCCAACTGGAGATCTCCCTATCTTATTTGGCTGATAGAATTTCTCCTGCTGCCGACCCACAAATAAACCAGGAAATACAATATTCCTATGGGTTGCTGGGAAAGAGCATCAGGCAGTTGTTCTATCTTAACCTTAAAGGTGAATTTACGGCCTCTTATCCACCGTTTTCCAAGGCAGATCAAAAAGATGCCTTGCGACAATTTCTGGAACCGTATTTCAGGGAAACACAAGCCCCGGGAGTTACTTCTATAACCTCCGGTACCTATGAACTGCCTGGGGGGGGAAGAATTATTTTCATGTTAATACCTATTTCGAATGGTCGTATTAAGTCAGAACAGGGACAGAAATTTGCTGGAGCTGTGGGTGCGGCAATAGATTTTAACCGATTGATGGAAAATTACCTTTCTAAGATTTATCCGGAAGAGAAAGTCTATAGTTGGATATTAGATCAGCGGGGGGTGTTGCTTTACCATAAACGGCACCTGGAGATGATCGGTCGCAGTGTATTTTCGGGGGACAAGGAGTGTGAGCAGTGCCATGTCGACTTCGAGCTAGAACAACGGATAGTAAATGAAAAACGCGCCGGAAAAACTCAGTATCGCCAGCTAAAAGATCAAGACAAGCACCTGTTTGCTTACCATCCGTTTAAGGTAGGGGATGAAACCTGGACCGTGGCGGTAGCCGCGCCATATGCTGAAATAACCCGATTAGTGCGCCATAGTTTTCATAATACCTTGTTACTCATCACCCTGGCAGTGCTGGTGATTTTTGTGGCGGCCCTCTACATTCTGCGGATCGACAAGAGATTCCTGCTGGCCCGCAAGGATGCTAAGCACCTCCAAGAGGAGCAACGGCTCCAACAGGAGATAAGTGAAACTAAAGACTACTTAGAGCAGGTGCTGGACGGGGCTGGCGAGGCTATCATTTCTACCGATCAACAAGGCCGAATTACTATCTGGAACCGGGCCTCTGCAAAAATGTTCGGTTATTCTGAAGATGAGGTTAAGGACAAATCCTTAGACTTGGCATTACCTCTACCGGATACCTTTTCAGAATTAGCCGAATATTTTCAAGAGGTGGAGGAAAAAGGATTCTGGAGAGGAGAGCTTGAATACCGGCGAAGAGACGGGGCGACATTCTGGGGTTTAGGTTCGCTCAGGGCGGTGCGGGAGAAAGAGCGCCCGAGGGAGCGTTTAGGTTATATATTGGTTATTAAGGATATTACCGATAGAAAGCGGATGGAACTTGAACTTAAAGATTCGGAGGGAAAATACCGGACATTGATAAATGAGACTCACGATGGAGTGGCCGTTCTGCAAGGGGGGAATATTATGTATGTAAACCCGGCCCTGTTGGAGATGTTTGGCTATCGGAAAGAAGAAGAAATGTTGGGTCGAAAACCGGAGATAACGGCCGCGCCGAAAAGCCGCCCCCTGCTTCGGGAGTATCTCCGGAATGCCGAGAAAACGGAAGAGGAAAGTGCAGCCCCATTTGAATATAAAGGACAGCGGGTTGGGGTTCGCGAAGCGGCTGGGGATGTATTTGATGTAGAGATGGATACCAAGAGAATTATCTACCGGGGGCAGCCGGCCTGGCAACTTTGTTTGCGGGATATAACGGAGCGCAAAAGGAGAGAAAGAGAGATAAAACAGCATTCAGTAACGCTGGAACATAAGGTTGCCGAGCAAAGCCAGCGGCTCAGGGAGCAACGGCAGCTGCTGGAAGCCATATTCGAAAATACTCCCTTAGAGATAGCGGTGGTGGACAGCCGTGAAAAGTTTGTGTATGTAAACCATTATTGGGAATGGGTAAATGGTTTAGGTCGCTCTAAAGCTTTGGGCAGAAAAATAGATGAAGTATGGTCAGGTCTTATGAAGAGGCCGGAATTTACACAAATACTAAAGCTTACCCTTGAAGATGGTGAAGCGCAAAATCAGGTGGAGATAACTTATAATGAACAGGTTGGGCCCTATCGGGGGGAGGAAGTAACAAAAATTTTCTGGAGCATACCTTTAGGGGCTCTTGCTTTTGAATTATTACCGATTATCGACAATAAGGAAATATTTACCAGCCAAAAAGTGGAGAAAGCCGCCTTTATCGCCTATAACGCTACGCAGCTCAAGCGCCTGGAACGACAGCTTGTCCAGTCGGAGAAGCTGGCGGCTACCGGAAAGTTGGTGGCTGGAATTGCCCATGAGATTAACAATCCCCTGTATGGTATTCAAGGCTGTTTGGAAAATCTGCTTGAATTGGATATACTTACTCCGGAGGATCGAAAGTTTGTGGAGATTTCCCACCGGGAGACGCACCGGATAAGCGATCTTATCCGGCGGCTGCAAGACTTCTACCGTCCTCAAGAAGAGGTGATGCTTTCTACTAATGTTAATGATATAATTAAAGATATACTCTTTTTGGAATCTACTTACCTTATGCAGGCCAGAATTAAAGTTAGTACCGACTATTCTTCTGAGTTGCCTCAGATTAAAGCCTCTGGGAATCAGCTAAAACAGGTGTTTTTGAACATGATAAGTAACGCCCGGGATGCTATGCCCAAAGGCGGGAAGCTAAGCATTCGGACCAGCGCCCAAAGCAATCATGTCCTGGTGGAGGTAAGCGATACCGGCTGTGGTATTCCGCCGGAATATAAGGATAAAATTTTTGACGCCTTCTTTACTACCAAAAAGGAAGTCAAGGGGGTGGGTCTGGGACTTTCAGTTAGCTATGGCATAATTAGCCGCCATAATGGTAAAATAGAAGTTGAGAGTGAACCTGGGAAGGGAACTAAATTTACTGTTATATTGTAAGCGCTCTAAGAATAGCGCCCACTGGGGTGTTAGCCCGGATTATTCATAAATCCACGGTAAACATTGATGATGTTATTTGAATACAGCTAGTTACAAAATAACGGTCAAAAAACAAAATGGCTCATGCAAATCACCGAAAACTCCCGCTATGGAAGCGACCAACTCCGAGCGTATGTATGATCCCGAATTATTCGGGTTAGAAGCAGGGACAAAATTCAAAATAACGGGGGTTTTTCCGGTAATTTTGTGGAAAATTAGCCGGTTACCCTGCCCACAGGGGAAGAGGGATCACAAAGCAGGCAGAAGATAGGCGGTGCATTATGAGAAAAAACAGTTGGTTAATATGTGGATGCGGTCTCCTGTGGTTAGTTGTTCTAACCAGTTTAAGTTGGGCGCAGCGGATGGTACATATTAATGTTACTACGGAACCGCCGGGGGCCAAAATAATTCTCATTTCACTGGATACCAGAATTACCCGAACCTATTACTCTCCCACTGAAATTTCCTACGATCCCGGAGTCTGCTTTAAACCGAAACTTATTATTGAGAAGCCTGGATATGTAGGGAAGGTAATTCATCTTGTGCCGGATATGTTGCGTGATAAATACCATATAGTATTGGAGATGGCCGCCGAGGGCCGGGACAAGCTCGGTGAGCGGCCCCAGATGGGGGCTCCGGAGCAGCTGGATGACAGCATAAAAATGTGGATACCGGATATTAAGGCTCAAACTCCGGCCTTTGATCCGTCGCATCAATAGCGGGTTATAAATCCCGAATTATTCGGGTTAAAAAAGTTTTTCTGGAGCAGATAGGATGTATATGGAAAAGCCTAAAATATTAGTGGTTGATGATGAGGAGATCGTCCGACTAAATATTGAGCGCATCCTAAAGAGTGTGCATTATCATCCGGTTATAGCGGAAGGTGGGCAGCAGGCCATCCAGTTGCTAAAAGAAGAGGAGTTTGATCTGGTGCTGGCTGATTTGATTATGGAGGATCTCGACGGCTTAGAGGTTTTAGAAGCATCAAAACGGATATCTCCTAATACGGTGGTAATTATCATTACCGGTTACGGGTCGTTATCGTCTGCGGTCAAGGCTATGCAGAAAGGAGCCTATGATTATGTCTTAAAACCTTGCGATCGCGGTGAGCTGCTTTTTCGAATAAGAAAGGGACTGGATAAGCGGGAGCTGGAGAGGAAGCTTCTTGAAACAAAAAGGATTGAGGCGGTACTTTCCAATATTGGAATATTTACCTTGAATGACAAAGGGGTAATTTTGTCTGCCAACTCAGCCATGAGCAGGAGAATCTGGGGTAACGATAATATAGTGGGGAAAACCATCTATGAATTGACGGGTTCGGAAAAAACAGGGCTGAGGGAAGGTTTTGAGAAAGCTTGCTTAGGGCAAGGTGTGGATAGGGAAAACATACGGTTTTACTCTCCCCATTCCCGTAAAGACTATATTTTATCTTCCCACTTTAAGCCGGTTACTTTCAGGGATGGTCGAGTAAAGACGTTAGTCTGGATTTTGGAGGATATCACCCACCGCATTAAGGTGATGCAGCAGATCAGTCAGGCTGAAAAACTAGCCGCTCTGGGGAAACTGGCGGCCGGGGTCGCCCATGAGATAAATAATCCTCTGAATATAATCTCCTTAGATACGGAGTATTTAAAGGGGCAGCTTCCTCCGGACAGTCCCTTGCGGGAAAGTCTAGTTTCCATAAACGAAGAGGTAGACAGAATTGCTCATATTGTGCAGCAGCTTCAGGACCAAGCTAAGCTGGAAGAAAGTAGTTGTGAGAGCGTTCGGTTGCAGGAGCTGTTGAAGAGTCATATTTTTGCGATTACTTTTGCCCAAACAGCCAAGAAAGGAATCCAATTGGAGTTGAAGATAGAAGACGGGCTTCCTAATGTGAGGATCACCAAAACAAAGATTACCCAGGTTCTTATGAACATGGTTAATAATGCCGAGGAGGCTATGCCGTCCGGGGGGTTGTTAACTATCAGTGTTCGCAATCTCTCTCCTGACAGGCATGGGGAAGAAAACTTCTTTAGGAGTCTGGGGAAAATAAAAGGGTTTGTTGAGATATTAATCCGGGATACAGGATCAGGGATTAAAAAGGAAGATCAGAACTATCTTTTCGAGCCGTTTTTTACTACCAAGGGGTTTGACGGCACCGGATTAGGATTATTTATTTCCTATTCTATTATCAAGAGTTACCACGGTTTCAT
>QIEW01000430.1 GCA_003230535.1 bacterium | reverse complement strand
AGGGATTATCCGGAGATGAACTTATGCCCCTGGTCGAGACTGAGCGTCTCCAAATCTCCCGCTGAAACTACAGTGATACCCGAATTGGTGACTTTAAATCTTTTTTTGTCCTCCTCCGGATTAAACCCGATTTCTGTATCCGGAGGAACCTGGACATCTTTGTCGATAATTGCCCGCCGGATGCGGCAGTGCCGGCCAATATTTACCCGGCTGAAGAGAATGGAATTGGACACCTCCGCATAGCTGTTTATACGGACATCAGGTGAAAGCACGCACCTAAAAACATTGGCGCCGCTTACGATACAACCGTTGCACATAATACATTCAATGACCATACCGGTACGTTTGAAGCCGGAGTGTACAGTTTTGGCGGCCGGGCTTTGGGAATGGAAAGTGAACACAGGCCAGCTCTTATCATAAAGATTAAGATGGGGTTCCAGGGAGACCAGATCCATATTGGCGTCATAGTAACTATCAATTGTACCTACGTCTTTCCAGTATTTCTCTTCCTTCCTGTTTTCGTCGTGGAAACTATAGGCAAATACTTTTAAGCCCTGACTTACCAGGCGAGGTATAATATCCTTACCAAAATCATGGGAGGAGGTTGGAGCCTTGCTGTCCTCTATTACGCAGTCAAATAAAAGCTCCCGATTAAACACATAAATCCCCATCGACACAAACACCTTATCGGGTTTGCCGGGAATAGTTCTTGGGTTTTCTTTCGGTTTCTCCTGAAAACCTACTATCCGGTAATCATTATCTACTTCCAGTACGCCGAAATGGTGCGCTTCCTCTTTATCCACTTCAATGGCGGATACAGTAAATCCAGCTCCCTTTTCCCGGTGATATTCCAGCATATAAGAGTAATCCATTTTATAGATATGATCCCCATAGAGGACCAGAAAATATTTTGCCTGTTCCCTTTCAAAGGAATATAAATTTTGATAGACGGCGTCAGCGGTCCCTAGATACCAATCCTGATTGAGCCGCTGCTGAGGGGGGATAATCTCTACAAACTCTCCTAACTGGTATGGAAGAATGTCCCAGGCCTGTCTTAGGTGGCGGTGAAGAGAGATGGATTTATATTGGGTAAGCACGAATATTCTTCTAATACTTGAGTTAAAACAATTGCTCATCGTAAAATCAATAATCCGATACTCGCCGCCAAAGGGAACCGCCGGTTTGACCCGGTTCTTGGTCAGGGGAGAGAGACGCTCCCCCTGTCCGCCAGCCAAAACTATAGCTACCACATCCTTGGGAGCTACCGACCTCCAGATCATCGTTGTCTTGTTCTCCCTGTTTTGCTGGTGAAAGTAAAATTGATGGTCTCGTAAAAAGCCGGAAAACACATGTTTATGTCATTCCCGTGCAAACGGGAATCCAGTATTTTCAGATAGTTAAGATCAGGATGGATTCCCACTTTCGTGGGAATGACAACTTTTTACGAGGCCATCCTCTATAACTTTACTATATATTACTCAGGTACTCAAGCTTCAGATTAGACACTTTTTAGTAACTGATTAATACATTCTGAGGCGATACTGTAAGCTAAAACCATAGTTCTGGAACTGCTCGGGCAGGGCATTTTCAAAAATAATACTAACTAGATCCTTGAGAGAAAATGGTTTACTCTCTTCTAATATCACCAGGGGGCGCTCGGTGATTCCGGTTAATTCTGCCGCCAGCTCCAACGCCTGATTTATGCCTCCCAGTTCATCTACTAAGCCAAGTTCTTTAGCTTGCCGTCCGGTAAAGATTCTTCCATCCGCCAGCGTCTGCACTTTATCCCGTTCCATCCCCCGGCCAGCTACAATGGCCTCCAGAAACTGGTCATAGACATCGTCAAGTACCGCTTGGAGTATCTGTTCTTCCTCGGCGGTCATTTCTCTAACAGGAGAACCGATGTCTTTATGTGGCCCGGTTTTTATGACCCTGGCAGATAACCCTATTTTTTCAAACAATCCCTCTATATTGGCAAACTGCATTATCACTCCGATACTACCGGTCAGGGTCCCCGGATTAGCGACAATCTTATCCGCAACGCAGGCCACGTAATAACCTCCTGAGGCGGCTACAGTTCCCATGGAGACGACTAACTTCTGCTCCCCCTTGGACTTTATTTCGGCGAGCGCCTGATATATTTCCTGGGAGGGAGCCACCAGTCCGCCGGGGCTGTCCACCCGCAATACAATTGCCTTCACCGTGGGGTTTTCCTGATACATTTTCAGTTGGTCCAAGACAAATTTAGATGCCGAAATTACCCCTTCTATCCTGACGATAGCTATCTTTTGGCCCCCCATGTAATCCTTTTTAGATACCAGTAAACTCAAACAGATTACCAAAAGAAACATGCCTCCTATAATCCCCAGGAAAATAGCGATTCCTTTTCCAACTGACCTTTTATTTTTCATAATATAAGCACCTTTGTTCCATATGATATTTTTCCTAAATTAGCTAGGGGAGGTTAAGGATTAACCCTTAACCTCCCCTAAGTTCAAATGAATGCCCCATTAACCTGATAGTAGATGTTTCGGCCTGAGACAAGCCGAAACCCAACAGGGCGCCGGTGCCCTTAGCGCTTTCGGCTTGAGACAAGCCGAAAGATCGAAGCCGATGAGTTATTTACATACAACTACTTAGGACACATCACCCTCAGTAATAATTTCTTCCTGCTCTTCAGGCTCAACCTTTGGCTCGGTGGAATCAGGCTTAATCACGTCCTTGGTAAGCACTTTATTTTCAAATTCAGCTGCCGCTTGTTCTTTATTGTTGAGATACTCTTTAAGTTCGTCCCGCGCCTGACTTTCTTGGTAAGCCCGGATAGAGAGGCTGATTTTGCGCGTAGCCGGCTCTATCCGAATAACCATCATTTCAACCTCATCCCCGACCTGGAGCAAGTCACGCGGCGCGGCTTTAACCTTAGCATCCAGCTCAGAGACATGAATTAAACCCTCGATACCGCTTTCTACTTCAACAAAAGCTCCAAAATCGGTAAGTCGGGAGATTTTCCGCCGGATTACCGTACCTACCACATATTTCAGAGGTATATCTTTCCAAGGGTCGGGCATGAGTTGTTTTAGACCTAAAGAAAGTTTTTCGGCTGTAGGATCAATGTTTAGGATGACCACTTCTACCGTAGCCCCTCTCTTTATAATTTCACTGGGATGTTTCACCCGTTGCGTCCAGGACATATCAGAAATATGCAGCAACCCGTCAATTCCTTCCTCAATTTCAATAAAAGCGCCGAAATCAGTAAGATTGCGGACCCTCCCCGTGATTATATCACTCACTTTATATTTCTGAGCTACCACTTCCCAGGGGTTAGGTTCAGTCTGCTTTAATCCCAGAGAGATGCGCTTATTATCTTTATCAACATCCAATATTACGGCTTCTACCGCATCCCCCACAGCTAACAGCTTAGAAGGATGTCTAATCTTTCTCGTCCAGGACATCTCAGAAATATGGATTAGACCTTCTACCCCCTCCTCCAGTTCCACGAAAGCCCCATACTCTACCAAATTAACCACCTTGCCATTAATCCGGGTTCCTGAAGGATATTTCTGGGCCACTGTTTCCCAGGGGTCTTGAGTTTTTTGCTTCACTCCCAACGAGACCTTTTGCGTCTCATGATCGAATTTGAGCACCACCACGTCTACCTTATCCCCGATAGCAAAAAGCTCTGAAGGATGGCGGACTCTACCCCATGACATATCAGTAATATGGAGAAGACCGTCCAATCCCCCCAAATCTATAAAGGCTCCGTAATCGGTAATATTTTTTACTATTCCCCGGATAATTTGTCCCTCTTTGAGCAATTTTAGAATTTCTCTTCGCTTGTCTTCCCGCTCCTTCTCCAAGGAGGCTCGCCGGGAAACCACAATATTACCCCGTTTAGGATTAAGTTTTAAAACCTTCACATCTATAGTCTGTCGAAGCAGACTATCCAGATCTCTTACCGGACGGAGGTCAATTTGAGAACCGGGCAGAAAAGCCGGCAGACCGATATCCACCGTCAGCCCCCCCTTAACTTTATTCATGACCTTACCCTTCAAGATAGTTCCTTCATGGTAGGCGCTGGCAATATGTTCCCAAAGTTTAATTTTATTAGCCTTCTCCTTAGATAAGATAACTAAGCCTTCGCTATCCTCCTTCCGCTCTAACAGTACCTCCACTTGGTGTCCTATTTCAAGCGATGAGGCCCCCTCTTCAAGGTCGTTAAACTCAGAAAGTGGAATGATCCCTTCGGATTTATAACCCACATCCACCAGTACCTCGCCATTGTCGATCCGTACCACTGTCCCGGTAACCAGCTCACCCTCCTCAAAATTCTTCAGTGTCTCCGCGTAAAGCCGATTAATTAGTTCCGGGTCTATATTATCTTCATCCAGATCATCCACCATGGCCAACAGTTTACTTATCTCCTCCTCGCTGGTGACCTGGCCTGCCTCCACCTCCTGGGGCACCTGTTCTAGCTCCATCTACTTAACTCCTCCTTATGATTTATTTGGCTATTCCTTATACATTTGTATCGTATAGCCTTTTACTTTCTCCAGTACCTCTCTAATAATCCACTCAGGCGTGGAAGCGCCAGCTGAAATCCCTATTTCCCGTTTTCCTTCCAGCCAGACGGAATCTATCTCTTCTGCCACCTCTACTAAATAGGTTGAGGTATCAGCTCGCCGGCAAATCTCCGCCAACCTGTTAGTATTGGCGCTATTACGACCGCCCACCACCAGCATTAACTCTACCTGCTGAGCTAATTTCAGAGTGGCCGCCTGCCGAATTTGGGTAGCTTTACAAATAGTATTATAAACTTTTATTTCTCTGGCGCGTCCTAACAGCTGCGCCACGATAGCCTTAAAATTCTCTTGTCCTTGCGTGGTTTGAGCTACAACACCTAACCTGGATGTCAGCTTAACCTGCTTTACTTCTTCCGGATGTCCGATAACCACAAGTTCCCGTTTTGTATATCCTCCTATAGATTGAACTTCAGGGTGATTTTTATCTCCGATTACCACTACCTGATAGCCTTCCTTATCTAATTGGTCGGCATAATTCTGCACCTTCTTGACGAAAAGACAAGCAGCGTCAATAATCTCTATGCCGCGCTCACGGGCTTGCTCTAGCAACTCAGGATGCAGACCGTGAGATCGTACAATTAAGGTGCCGTGTTTTCTCCCTGAAAGCTCATCTGTTACCTCTACGCCTGCCTCCTCCAGCTTT
>QIEW01000198.1 GCA_003230535.1 bacterium | reverse complement strand
AGAATATCTGTAGTATCTTCAACTACTCCCGGTATGGTGGAGAATTCATGGTAAACGCCCTCTATTTTTACCGCGGTAATAGCCGCGCCGGGAATAGAGGCGAGTAATATCCGGCGCAAAGCATTAGCCATGGTAGTGCCAAAACCGCGTTCAAAAGGTTCGGCGGTAAACTTACCATAATATGGGGTTAAAGTAGCTGTATCATATTCTAACCGTTTTGGTTTCTCCAAGGGCTTTAACATACTTCTCCTGCTTTCTCCTTAGGATATTTAAACTTTAGAATAAAGCTCCACAATAAGTTGTTCCTCGACGGGAGCCTCAATTTCTTCCCTGGTGGGCAGGCTGGCTACCTTTCCTCTGAAATCCTTAGCTTCCAGGCTTAACCAGGAAGGCAGGTCACGACCGGCAGCCTGCTCAACTACCTGCTGGATACAGGGAATATTTCTGCTTTTTTCGCGCACCTCTACCGTATCCCCCACCCTTAGCTGATAGGAAGGAATATTAACCGGTTTACCATTTACGAGAAAGTGTCCATGGCATACTAGCTGCCGCGCCTGAGCTCTTGAACCTGCCAATCTCAGCCGAAAAACTACATTGTCCAGCCGGCGTTCTATGAGTATAAACAAATTCAGGCCCGTTATTCCACGCAGCCGTTCCGCTTTTTCGAAGTAGTTCCGGAACTGGTGTTCTAAGAGCCCATAATACCAGCGGGCCTTTTGTTTTTCCCGCAGACGGATCCCATAGTCAGAGATCTTGATCCGCCGCTGTCCATGTTGACCGGCAGCATATGCCCGCTTGTCCAAGGCGCATTTAGTAAAGCAACGTTCCCCTTTGAGAAACAGCTTAATTCCACTGCGGCGACATAACCGACAAACTGAACCTCTATATCTAGCCAACAGTTCCTCCTATATCCGCCGTCTTTTGGGAGGACGGCAACCATTATGGGGAATAGGGGTTACATCCTTAATAGAGGTAATTTCCAACCCGGTGGACTGTAATGCCCGAATAGCAGCTTCACGGCCCGATCCGGGACCTTTTACCTCCGCCTCAACTTTTTTTACTCCATGTTCCATGGCCGCCTTAGCGGCAGATGTGGCAGCCAGCTGAGCCGCATAGGGCGTACTCTTGCGAGAACCTTTGAAACCCACGCTCCCGGCGCTAGCCCAACAGATGGCCTCCCCCTTTACCGTAGTAATCGTAATAATGGTATTGTTGAAGCTGGCATGCACATGGGCTACGCCTATCTGCACTCCCCTTTTTTCTTTTTTCTTTCCTGTCTTTTTCTTTGGTTGCGCCATGCGATACCTTTCATCCCCCTGGTTTTAAGAGTAAAGTTTTTATCTGTTTTGCAGTTTTTCGACTTTCTATTTGCCCTTTTTCTTCCTTATCCCAATGCCTTTGCGAGGCCCCTTACGGGTTCGAGCATTAGTTTTGGTTCGCTGCCCTCGCGCCGGTAAAGACATCCTATGCCGTAAACCACGATAGGAACCTATCTCCATCAGGCGTTTGATATTTTGAGAGAGTTCACGCCGCAGGTCTCCCTCTACCTTAAATTTTTTATCAATAACTTCTCTTAAGGCGGCAACTTCCTCTTCAGTTAAGTCCTTGACCTTTATGTCAGGATTAACCCCGGCCTCCTTGATAATCCTATTAGAAATCGAACGGCCAATGCCAAATATATAGGTTAACCCTATTTCTATACGTTTCTGCTTAGGTAAATCCACTCCTGCAATACGCGCCAACAGCCGCCCTCCTTTATTATCCCTGCCGTTGCTTATGGCGGGCGTTTTCACAGATTACCCGCACCACGCCTTTGCGACGAATTATTTTACATTTAGAACAAATTTTCTTCACCGAAACCCGAACTTTCATCGTCTGACACCCCATTTATTTAAGTCGATAAACAATCCTGCCTCTAGTCAGGTCATAGGGAGAAAGTTCTACTCGCACACGGTCTCCTTCTAAGATGCGGATAAAATTCCTGCGCATCCTTCCGGAAATATGGGCCAGTATCTTATGACCACTACTCAACTCCACGCGAAACATCGCATTCGGTAGAGCTTCTTTTACTACGCCTTCTACTTCTATAGCCTCTTCTTTGGGCATCTAGCGGAACTCCTTTGCACACCTGTCAGCGGGTAAGAATATCTGGTTCACCATTGGTAATAACCACCGTATGCTCAAAATGAGCAGCCCTACTTCCATCTTTAGTAACCGCGGTCCAACCGTCAGATAAAATTGTGGCCTCCGGTTGTCCGGCGCTAGCCATCGGTTCAATTGCCAGAACCATCCCCCGCTTGAGCTTTATTCCCCGGCCCGGCAATCCAAAATTGGGAACCTGGGGTTCTTCCTGAAGGCGTTTGCCTATTCCATGACCTACGAAAGAGCGAATGATAGAGAACCCATGCTCCTCAACTTTTTTTTGCACGGCATGGGAAATATTCGACAATCTCCGCCCGACCCTGGCTTGGTTGATCCCCGCCATCAACGCCTGCTGGGTAACTTGGACAAGTTTGGACGTTTCCACATCAATCCCGCCAACCGGCAAAGTGATCGCCGCGTCGCTATAGTACCCCTCGAGCTTCCCCCCCAGATCCAAGCTGATTATGTCCCCTTCCTTTAACTGATATGTAGAGGGAATTCCATGAACAATCTGCTCATTAACCGAGGTACAAGACGTATTTGGATAACCGCCGTAGCCTTTAAATGCAGGCTCCACTCCTTTTTTCCCAAGCAGTTCCTCCGCCAGTTTATCTAACTCAACTGTAGTAATGCCTGGAGCGACCGTTTCCGCAAGTTCCTGTAATACTTCCGCTACTATCCGACCACAGCGCCTGATCTTTTCTACTTCCTCATCACTTTTTAGTCTAATCATCCATCCTGCTACCGATCAATGTCTTCCAACTCCTGTCGTATCCGCCCGGATATGGTTTCCAAATTCCCGTCTCCCGCAATCCGCCGGAGCTTACCCTTCCCACCATAATAATCCACTAAGCTTTTTGTCCGTCGCTCATATTCCACCAGGCGATGCCCGATAGTTTCTTCCTTGTCATCCTTGCGCTGGAGGAGTTCCCCTCCGCAACGATCACAGTATCCCTCCCGGGAGGGAGGATAGAACTGGATATGATACTCCTGATTACAAGAGGAACATACCCGGCGTCCGGTTAAACGCCCGACAAGCTCTGCCTCCGCCACTTCCAGCAGAAACACATGATCCAACACTTCCCCGCTCTGCTCTAGCGCCTCGGCCTGGGGCACCGTGCGGGGAAAACCATCCAGGATGTATCCTTCCCCACAATCCGACTTACGCAGGCATTCGGCTATTATGCCAATAATAAGATCATCGGAGACCAATAAGCCTTGGTCCATATAAGCCTTGGCCTGTTCACCTAACGGCGTATGATCCCGCACTGCCTGGCGCAAAATATCCCCGGTAGAGATTTGCGGTATGCTATAGCGCCCGCAAAGGAGCTTTGCTTGCGTACCCTTACCAGATCCGGGCGGTCCTAAAAAAACTAGTTTCATTTTTATCCTATTTGTCTGGCCACCTTCTTTACACTCCCGACGCATATTTTACACTTTTCAAAATATATGCTTTCAAATCAGGTTTTATAGCTTCAGTAATTACGAGATCAACTTTATTTTTAAACAGGTCTTCCAGAAAGAATTTAAGTTCCATGTAGTTATCAAAGGTCTTCTTGGCTTTTTCAAATTCTACCAAAATATCTACATCGCTCTCCATTTTTTGTGCGGCCCTAGCATATGACCCAAACAAGCCAATTCTTTTTATACCATACCTCTTTATCTGTTCGATATTCTGTTCGATTTCCTTTATTATCATTTCTGATGTCTGTGCTGCTACCATAATGGCTAGGACTTCTTCTTTTTCCTCAAGAAACCTTCATAATATCTGGTAAGCATGTGCGACTCTATCTGGTTCACTGTCTCCAAGGATACCTGCACCACAATCAGCAGCGCTATTCCACCAAAGTAAAACGGTATATTCATTTGCCCCATCAAAAACGTAGGCAACAGGGAAATCAAAACCAAATACATGGCTCCCACCAGCGTCAATCTGGTTAAAATTCGATCAATATGCTCGGCGGTTTTTTTCCCGGGCCGGATGCCGGGAATAAACCCTCCATATTTTTTCATATTATCGGCTAAGTCTATCGGATTGAATACTATCGCCGTATAAAAATAGCAGAAGAAAATAATAAAAAGACTATAAAGTAGATTATGAATTAGCTCTCCCGGGGAGAGGGAATTGGCAATAGATTTCATCCAAGGGTGTTCTATAAAACGAGCGATTGTGGCGGGAAACATAATTATAGAAGAGGCGAAAATAACCGGAATAACGCCGGCGGTGTTAATTTTCAGCGGAATGTGAGTACTCTGGCCTCCATACATTTTCCTGCCGACCACCCGTTTAGCATATTGCACCATTATCCGGCGCTCTCCTCCTTCTACAAATACAATCGCACCGATTACACCTACCATCAATACTAACATCACAATACCCATCAGCGGTTTCATCTCGCCCGTCTTGAGCATAGTTAAACTTGAAATAACCGCTCCCGGCGCCCGTACAATAATCGAGGCAAAGATGAGGAGAGAAATTCCATTTCCGATCCCTCGTTCGGAGATCTGCTCACCCATCCACATGAGGAACACCGTCCCGGCGGTAAGCGTAATCACCACCAGTAAACGGAAATCCCAGCCTGGAGAAGGAACGACCAGGCTTCCACCCGGACTTCTCATGCCCTCTACGCCGATACTAATTCCCAATGACTGGATGACGCAGATAAATACCGTCCCATAACGGGTATATTGAGTAAGTTTCCGGCGACCTTGTTCCCCCTCTTTAGCCAGTCTTTCTAAATAAGGGAAGGCCACTGTCAGCAGTTCCATGATAATGGCTGCATCAATATAGGGCATGATCCCTAAGGCAAACACAGTAAGCCGCGAAAGAGCTCCGCCGGAGAAGAGATCAAAAAACCCCAGTAGCGTGCCTTTACTCTGGTCAAAAAAAGCCGCCAGGGCTTCACCGTTAACCCCAGGGGTGGGAACATGAGCCCCAACCCGATATATCCCTAACATACCAATGGTAAAAATGACCTTGCTCTTGAGCTCAGGGATCTTGAATATATTTTTAAACTGTTCCAGCATCAGCTAGGCGCCCCAGTTTGACCGCCGGCAGCTACGATCTTGGAAGCCGCAGCTTG
>QIEW01000465.1 GCA_003230535.1 bacterium | reverse complement strand
GACCTCCTTTACTCAACGTCAATTTGCTTCCCGGCCTGCTCCACCATCATCTTCATCCGCTTTTTCCCAAGTTATGGTATGCTTTGGTTGGTGTTTAGCGTGACATTGCTCTATAGTATATCTTATGTATAATGTAAATGCAATATAGATTACATATTAATTTTAAGGTGGGGAGCGTTCCAATGGATAATAAGCCAACCTAATGAAGATAAACTCGTAAAAAGTCGGAAAACACACATTCTTGTCATTCCCATCCAAACTGAAATCCAGTATTTTCAGATAGTTAAAATCAGGATGGATTCCCGCTTTCGCGGGAATGACGACTTTTTACGAGACCATCAATAATCCGGGTGAAATGATAAAGGCAGGGGTTAAGGGATTAGGGTCTAGTGTCTAAACGTTGAAAACTCAGGTTATCTTAATACTAACTTCTAGTTGTATTTTAGGTGGATGAATTAAAAAAAGATGAACAAATTTGCAAATTTATAGTATAATACAGCAATTAGCTGTTTGTTATCCCACTATAACCAAAGGAGGGCTGTTATGCCTCAGAGAAGTTTAGTTGTTTTATGGCGTGATATTGCCTATTGTCCTGGGCTTTGGCAAGACCAATGCTTTTGCGAATTCTGAAAATGAGTTGTTCGCCGAGATAGTTTACACTGCCGATCTTTACGCCAGGCAAAGGCAAAAATCACAGGACCCCGCAATAATCAGGATCAGGTATGCCAATATAAACTTTGACTTGCTTGGAGAGGATTCAGTTACCCTGAATCTGTTTTATGATGTTTCTTTTGCGGCCGGGAAAAATCGGATAACTAAAAGAGCGGATGACAATTATACCTGGGTTGGCGGTCTGGAAGGGGTAGATCACGGCCAAGCCGTCTTGGTGGTTCAGGATGGCGATTTGGCGGGTAATATTACTCTTTCAGGGGGAAGTTACCAAGTCAGGCCCCTCGGCGGCGGGGTTCACGCCATTTATGAGATCAATCAAAACGCCTATCCTGAAGAAGCGCCGCCAATACCTGTAGAACTGCCGGGAAAGTCATTATCCGCTCCTCCGGTATCAGCGCTTGATGATGGTTCCACCATTGACGTGCTGGTGGTCTATACCCAAGATGCGGCTAACGCCTCAGCTAATATAGGGGCGGAAATTCAGCTGGCCATTGATGAGACCAACACTTCATATGCCAATAGTAATGTTATTCAGAGACTGCGGCTGGTACACTCAGCCCAGGTAAGTTACACTGAAACCGGCGCATTGGGCACAGATCTTGGCCGGTTACAGGGCCCTTCCGACGGCTTTATGGACAATGTACATACCCTGCGAAATACATACGGCGCTGATCTGGTAAGTCTCTGGGTGGAAAATGGGGGCAACTACTGCGGCATAGCTTATATAATGACTACCGTTTCCAGTTTTTTTGAAAACTATGCTTTTAGCGTAGTAGTGGATCGAGGTTGTGCTACCGGATATTACAGCTTTGGGCATGAATTTGGCCATAATATGGGAGCCCGCCATGATTGGTATGTAGATCCCACTAATAATTCGCCGTTTACTTACAACCATGGATATGTTGACCCCGGTAACCTCTGGCGGACCGTCATGGCTTACAGGAACGACTGCGGCAGTTGCCCGCGGGTACAGTATTGGTCGAACCCAAACGTCACTTACAGTGGGGTTCCTATGGGAGTGCCCGAAGGCCAATTTCACGCTGCCGATAATCACAAGACCCTCGACAATACAGCCTATACCATCGCTAATTTCAGATCTTCAGTAGTAGGTGACGTAGTGGTGGAAATATCTACTGATCAATCATTCTATATTACCGCTGAGACGATGGATGTGACCCTGGGAATTACAGACGGGGGCAGCTCCATCATGGCTGATCTGTATATACGTATCCGTTTCCCCAACGGTACTTACCGCTATTACCTCTACCCCGGGTTTAGCGCTGTCCCTACGCCGGTATTAAGCTCCTGGACAGTGAATGATTGGGGGCCGTCGGTAATCTTCAGCCATACTTTCAGCGGCGGAGAAGCCGGTGGGGGATATACTTGGCAGGCAGCCTTTACTAACCCCGGCACCACTAACGTCATCGGTAGTATGAGCTCGGCTTCATTTACTTTCTCCCCCTAGCGGGAAATACAATAAGAGAACAACAAACAAAGGGTGCAATGAATGGGTTGCGCCCTTTGTTGTTGAGGTATGGTGAGCGACAAAAGAAGGCTGTCATTGCGGGAAGCGGAAGCGGCGGAGCAATAACTTGAGCGTATAGGAATTTTCTTTTTTTATTCGCTGTGGTGTCAGGAGTTACCTCCTGACACCTGCTAATAAAGGTTATCATGGTATGATGGCTGTCAGGTGGTAACACCTGACAGCACCTAAGCACCTAACCTAAGCAGTCCGCACCGATAGGTGCGCTAAGTTCTTTTCCCATGGTATATGAGATTGCTTCGCTTCGTTCGCAATGACATTTATGATGGTCTCGTAAAAAGTCGTCATTCCCGCGGAAGCGGGAATCCGTCCTGACTTTAACTATCTGAAGATACTGGATTCCAGTTTGTACGGGAATGACAAGAATTTGTGTTTTCAGCCTTTTTACGAGTTCATCATTTATTAGGTACTTGATTGAGCCGTGATTACCACTGTTTAGTTTAGCAATATTTTCTTGCTTTATGTAGGCGATAATGAAGTCTCACCTGCTCTGCATTACTAATCACCTGTAAATACTGGACTATAGGAATGTTTCGCCTCTTATCCCTAAAACTCCCGCCAAATTATTTTTTATCCCATATCTGCCATAGATGTGAATTTTCCTATGGCATACCTACCATAACCGGTCCTCTTATCTTGATATTTGTCCAACCTATAATCATCATATTAAGCTATATTTCTAAGCAAGTTAGGTAGTAGCAAGATTTAGAATTCTCTGCGGAGGCATAAATTTTGCTATTCAAGCGGTTCTATATTAATAGAATGTTAACCGTCCCTGAATTCCCGACGTATTTCTATGTAGCAGCATAAATGTTGGGGTGAGCTGTTATTTCAGGCAATTCGGGGTTTCAGTTGTGATTATTTTCCCTTGGGGATCGGATATAGAGGCAGATGCCGCCGCTCGATAACATATTAGTAACTCGCCTTACGCAAGGATTAGAGATCTACCAAAAATCATTTTAGTTTTACGGGCAGGAAATTATAGGATTGCGTAAACCTGACTTATTAAGCGAGGAAAATGGATAAACCAGCCGTAAGTTCAGTCACGGGAGTAAACCTGGTTAAGGATAAAGTAAAGACTATTTTGGAGATGGTGAAATTTGTCCATACCGTTTTTGCGTTGCCGGTAGCCTTAATGAGCGCATTTTTAGCGGCGGGCGGTATGCCTGAAGCAGAGCGGCTCTTTTTCATTATCTTGGCTATGGTGGGAGCTCGCAACGGGGCGATGGCCTTTAATCGTATTGTTGACCTAAACTACGATCAACTCAACCCCCGCACCAAGACGCGCCACCTCCCCCAAGGGCTCCTCACCGTGGAGCAGACCTGGTTGTTTGTGGCGTTCTGTAGCGCGTTGTTTTTCTTTGCCGCCTATAAATTGGGCCGCCTGCCATTTATGTTGTCACCTTTATTTTTAGCTGTTTTGTATGGCTATTCCTTCGCCAAGAGGTTTACTTATTTTTCTCATGTTTTTTTAGGGTTATCCTTAGGGTTGGCTCCGGTGGGGGCGTGGGTGGCTATCAGAGAAAGTTTTCAGCCGCTGCCGTTTGCGTTAGGGGTGGCGGTTATCTTCTGGGTAGCCGGCTTTGATATTCTTTACGCCTGTCAGGATGTGGAGTTTGACAAAAAAATGGGGCTTTTCTCTATTCCCCAGCGGCTGGGTATAAGGAAGGCGTTATGGGTATCAGCATTATTCCATATGCTTATGGTGGCTATCTTAATAGAACTGGGGTATCTGGGAAATTTCGGCGGTATATATTTTGGGGGATTAGTGCTGGTAGGAGGGATTTTATGCTATGAACATTATCTGGTTCGACCGCATGATCTCTCCCGGATGAATGTTGCCTTCTGCACCCTAAACGGCATGATTAGCGTTCTACTATTGGTAATTACAGTCGCTGACAGAGTAATTATAGGAGGATAATAGGTTATGGATGCAGGCGCCTTGGGCCTAATAAGCTCACAGACCCCTACCCCTGAAGCTGAGAGATGCGCCTGGGGAGAGAAGTTTATCCCTTATCTTTCTTCCGATCTGCGTGACATAGGGGGGAAAGTATTGGATGGTGTGCGTCTCTCGGCAAAAGACGGTTTGGCATTGTTTCACTCTCAAGATCTTCTGGGCATAGGCTCCTTGGCTAATATAGTTCGGGAGCGAAAGAATGGCCAGGCCGCCTACTTTGTGATTAACAGACACATCAACTATACCAACATCTGCCGGAACCGTTGCCGCTTCTGTGCCTTTAGCTGCGACGAAAGTGATGAGGATGCCTATACCTTAAGCCTGGATGATATACTGGCAAAAGCGGAAGAGATGTCCGGGGTGGGGCTGACTGAGTTTCACATTGTCGGCGGGCTCAATCCAAAATTACCGTTCAGCTATTATCTGGAGATGCTGTCTGCCTTACGGGAAAGGTTTCCTGAGGTGCACATTCAAGCTTTTACGGCGGTAGAGATTGATTTTTTAGCGGAGATTTCCGGGTTAACTGTGCGGGAGGCCCTCGCCGAACTGGTGGATGCAGGTCTGACGTCTCTCCCGGGAGGCGGGGCGGAGATTTTCAGCCCTATCGTTCGCCGAGAGATCTGCCCTGAGAAAATTTCCGGAGAACGTTGGCTGGAGGTGATGCGGGAAGCACATCAGTTAGGACTTTACACTAATGCCACTATGCTTTACGGGCATCTGGAGAACGAATATGATTGGGTAGAACATCTGCTCCAACTTCGGCAGTTGCAGGACGAAACCGGCGGGTTCCTGGCTTTCATTCCGCTGGCTTTCCACCCTAAGCACACCGATATCTCCTGGCTTTCCGGCGCCACCGGTTACCAGGACATAAAGATGCTGGCCATATCCCGCCTTCTGCTGGACAATTTCCCTCATATCAAAGCGTTCTGGATTATGCTGGGAACCAAGCTGGCTCAAGTATCGCTGGGGTTCGGGGTGGACGATCTGGATGGAACAGTAGTCGAGGAGCACATTACCCACGCCGCGGGCGCCGAAACCGCTCAGGCATTATCAAAGCAGGAATTAATCCGTTTGATTGTGGAGGCGGGTCGAGTTCCGGTGGAAAGGGATACACTCTACCAAAAACTAACTTCATATAAGTAACCCGGATTATTCATAAATCCACGGCAAACATTGATGATATTATTTGAATACAGCTAGTTACAAAATAACGGTCAAAAAACAATGGCTCATACAAATTACCGAAAACTCCCGCTATGGAAGCGACCAGCGGGAGCGTGTTTATGATCCCGAATTATTCGGGGTAAGGAGTGCTATGGGAAAAACTAAGGTCGGAATTGTCTCGTACCTAAATGCCAGGCCGTTGGTCTATCCTTTCATTACAGGAGAGGTGAGCAGTCAGGAGATGGAGTTTATTTTTGATACTCCGGCTAATCTGGCGGCCCAGCTTCGCAAGGGCGAGATTGATATCGGATTGATACCATCCATAGAATACGCCTACCTCCAGGATTGCCTGGTGGTTCCGGGGATAGCAATTGCCTGCCACGGCCCGGTAAAGAGTATTCTGTTATATACTAAGGGGGGGTCTGATAAGATGAGGGTGGTAGCTCTGGATGAGACTTCCAAAACCTCGGCGGCATTAGTGCGGATACTGCTTGCGGCGCGCTATGGTTTACAGCCGGAGTATCTAAGGTATAGTCCTCAGCTGGAGGCTATGCTGGATGAAGCCGACGCCGCTCTACTTATCGGAGATCAAGCTCTGACCACATCTGCCAACGGGCATGCTGTTTTGGACCTCGGGGAGGAGTGGCTTCGCTGGACCGGTTTGGACTTTGTGTTTGCCTTCTTTGTAGTTCGAAAAGAAGCTGAATATAAAGAAGCGGTCCGTAAACTAATCGAAGCCGGGAAAATCGGTACAAAA
Source organism: bacterium (assembly GCA_003230535.1). Lineage (GTDB taxonomy): Bacteria > SZUA-182 > SZUA-182 > SZUA-191 > SZUA-191 > SZUA-191. The sequence continues at coordinate 1,458 of QIEW01000465.1, read as the reverse complement.
CAGCTGGGGGAAATCGCCCGCAAGGAAGCTTCAGGGTTGGGTTTGTCAGAGCGTCTTTGTTATCGTTACTTAAGGGATAACCTCCGCTACGATCTGAATACTAAAGCTATTCAAGGACTACAGAAATTCTACTCTCTGGCCTGGCAGGCAAACCTTATCCCGCAGGAGGTGAACTTAAAATTCTGTCACTAGCTACCGTTAAACCTACGACAATCTTGGAAAAGGCTGGGCTGGGAGAGCGGCTGAGTATGGAGGAAGGTCTGGCCCTATTCGAAGTAAAAGATTTGGTACGCTTAGGTCAGGTAGCAAATATGAGACGAGAGGCGGTTTCTCCACCGGAGGCGGTTAGTTATACAATCACCCGGAACATCAACTATACTAACATCTGTGTTTCGGAATGTGCCTTCTGTGCCTTCTTTCGGGAGGAGGGGCATAGAGAGGCTTATCTGCTGACGGTGGAGGAACTGCTTACTAAGATAGAGGAGGCCAAAAGGGCGGGCGCGCTCCAGATACTTCTTCAAGGGGGATTACATCCCGAATTGGATATCGCTTATTATGAGGGGCTGCTAAGACAGATTAAGCGGCGCATCCCCATTCATCTACATGCTTTCTCACCTACGGAGATTGTCCAAATCGCAAAAAACTCCGGGATCAGCCTGGAGGAAGCTTTAGTAAGACTAAAGGATGCCGGGTTGGACACTATCCCCGGCGGGGGGGCGGAAATCCTGGCCCCGCGTGTCCGCCAAACTTTAAGTCCCCGGAAATGCAGCGCTGATCAGTGGCTGGAAGTAATGGAGATGGCCCATATTTTAGGCATAAAGACTACTGCGACCATGATGTTCGGCCATATTGAATCATATGAAGAACGAATAGCCCATCTGATCCAGTTGCGGGAACTGCAACATCATACAAACGGTTTTACCGCTTTTATCCCCTGGACTTATCAGCCGGGGCATACCGCATTGGGAGGCGATACCAGCGGTGGTTTTGATTACCTGCGCACCCTGGCTATCTCACGGATTATGCTGGATAACTTCCCCAATATTCAAGCATCGCTGGTCACTCAAGGTTCCCAAATAGCCCAAATAGCGCTGAAGTTTGGCGCCAACGACCTTGGGGAAGTGATGCTGGAGGAGAATGTGGTGCGCTCCACCGGGGTTTACTTCCGTCAAAGCCAAGCCGACCTGATTAGGCTCATTGAAGATATGGGATATCAGGCGAGGCTCCGCAATACCTTATACCACTCGTGTTAACCCAAATTCCACTTTGATGTTTCGGCTTCTCCTGAAACCAAAACTGGTAAAGCCTCTGGTAAAATCTTTCTGCTTGAAGACAAACCGACTCTAAAACATATTATGTAAAGATCACTAACGAGCACAATAAAATTCTTGCGTTTTAACAACACAAGTGGTATTGATATTAATATCATAACCCGTCTTTAGTTCAGTATAATATTTT
>QIEW01000444.1 GCA_003230535.1 bacterium | reverse complement strand
TGTGAACAGAAACACAAACAAGAACCATACAATACCAATAATGGTTGTAAAAAAGTATTTCTTACTTATTTTTATCTGGTACGGGCGAGGGTTAGCACCTGAATCTCCTTAGCTCCGGCAGCGGAGATGGATTTGGCGCACTCCCGCGTTGTGGCTCCTGTGGTATAGACATCATCTACCAAAAGGACGCTTTCTCCCGCTAATTCACGGGGCTGTTCTACTGTAAATGCCCTCCTGACATTAGCTTTACGCTTTTCTATAGAAAGTCCGACTTGAGGAGGGCTAGGGTGTCGGCGGGTCAGGTTGCCAAGCAGAAGAGGTTTTCCAAAGTGTTTGGCGACGGCTTTGGCTAAGGCGGCGGACTGATTGAACCCCCGCTCCCGCAAGCGACTGGGATGCAATGGTATCGGGAGGATGAGGTTTGTGGAAGTCAGATCTAAATCCGGCGGGAAATGCTGGATTAATATTTTGCCCAGAACCGGGCCTAACGAGGGGTGTAGTTTATACTTAAAATAATGAATCAACTCCTTTAGCACACCTTCAAAGAATGCCAGCGATCTGGCTTTACTAAAGTATAGCCGCCCTCCCCGCCGGCATTCTCCGCATAAATAAGTGAACTCCTTATTCTGGGGCAGCATCTCATACGAGCAGCCGCATCTGGGGCAACAACGGCTGATGAATTTGATCTGCGCCTGGCAGATATGGCAGACAACCAGACTTTCCCCTTCTCCCAAATGCGCTCCACAGATAACGCACAGATCGGGATAGACCAGCCTCAGCCAAAAAGACAGCTTCAGAGGAGCGACCGCCCTCGACGGGGAGGCCATTGATCTTCTTCTGCTCACCAAGAGCCTCCTGTGGGTTGAGGGCTTGAGGCTACAGGCATCATACCATGATAACCTTTATTAGCAGGTGTCAGGAGGTAACTCCTGACACCACAGCAAAAGAATATTCCTATACGCTTAAATTATATCACCTTTATTATTTTACAACAATATCAAATCTATTAACTTAACAAAAAATCCGGGTACAAAGTAACATCCCGGCGGTTAGGGTGATCTTACTTTTGATAATAGCCTGAAATGTATTGTAAATATTAATAGCTTTAATCCCCGATTATTCATAAATCCACGGAAAACATTGACGATGTTATTTGAATACAGCTAGTTACAAAACAACGGTCAAAAACAGAATTCTTATACAAATTACCGAAAACTATTCCTATGGAAGCGACCAACTCCGAGCGTGTTATAAATCCCGAATTATTCGGGTAATATGGTGGAAAGACAGCCCTCAAATATGTTATGTTTAACTGATTATCGTCCCCCTTGGAGACAACAAGATGAAAATAATACCTAAGAGTCTAATATTAACAATGATGTTCAGTTTGCTTTTTCCAGGCTATGTGTCTGCCCAAGGGATCTTTGGAGGAGATCTGCTAGACCGATGGTCTATTTTCCAGGGCCAGCCTCATATCCAATTTGCGGAACCGGAATATAATTTCGGCGCAATTTACCAGGGGGAACAAGTCACCCACCGGTTTAAGTTTAAAAATACCGGCCGGGGGAAGCTCCATATAGAACGGGTGGAAACGGGGTGTGGATGTACCATGGCTTCGCTCTCAGCAGACCGGATAGCGCCTCAGAAAACAGGCGAGCTGGCGGTGGTCTATGAATCTGCCAGACAAAAGGGTCCGGTTGCCAAATCAATCTATGTATATACCAATGATGCCCGGCAGCCCAAAGTGAAGCTGAAACTGTATGGAGAAGTGAAGGTTGAGACAGAAGCCGTTCCGCCTTACATATTCTTTCAGCGGCTAATCGGTTCAGACCCGATTAGTAAGGAGGTGGAAATAACCTCTGAATTGCCGGACATAGAAATAATTGCCGTAAAATCTTCTTCTGAACTCATCTGCGCGGAAGTTGTCGAGGATGAAATTATCGAATCCGCTCTTGATGAAATGTCTGCGGAGCAGCTTGTTTCTGAGGATGCAATTATCGAGTCTGTTCCTGCCGAGGTGTCTGAGGAGGAGTTTGTTGATGAAGAAGCAGCCCCGGAGACGGTTGTTCTAGGCGATAGGGTCACGGACGAAACCCTTCCCGATAAAAACGTGACCGAAGGAATAGATACTGACAATATTGCTGCCGGCGAGATTGTTATTGAAGATATGCCAACCACTGAGATTGTTTCCATCGAGATTGTTACTGAAGAGATGCCCACCATTGAACTTGTTTCCAGTGAGATTGTTTCCAAGCGGAAACCCAGAATCAGGATAACGGTGGATCCAACAGAGATTACTGCAAATTTGTCTGAAAAAGTAACGGTGTATACCTCGGGCTACATCCAGCCTGAGATTACGATACACGTAGTGGTTATTAACCAGAGAGAGAGGTCTGAGGGCTCGCCGCCGAGCATTGAGCTTCTGCTGACCAAAGGGTTTGTCGCCAAAACTGATTTCCAGAAGCCGGAGTTAACCCTAAACTTAATTGAAGAGGGTATAATTGAAAAATATAAAAGCAATTCCGATTATGTTTATTTTGACGAGGGGATAGAGGATGAAGATCAACTGAGGGAACGTTTAGAAGAAATAAAGCTGGTTGATCCTGAGTCTGTTTTAGCTGTCTGGCAACGGTCTCACCAGGATAAAATTGCCGTAGATCAAGTAATATTCATTCTCCTTGAAGATCAGGATGCGGAGCGGCGCGGGGAGGCGGCCAGACTGTTAGGGAAGATAGGAGATAAATCTGCGGTCGATCCTCTGGTTATGGCGGCGCTTAAGGATAGACACCCCTGGGTGCGGGAAGATGCTGTCGCGGCCCTGGGGGCTATAGGCGATGACAAAGCTATCGGCCCCTTACAGCAGGCCGCAGAAGATCGGGATGAGGATGTAAGAGCGGCAGCCAAAGATGTTCTCGAAAAATTTACCAACCAGTAACAGAAACTACGTTTAAAACTTAGCGTACCTACCGGCGGAGACCAAATGGAGCGGGCAGCGGGATTCGAACCCGCGACACCAAGCTTGGGAAGCTTGTACTCTACCAACTGAGTTATGCCCGCTTCTAGCTTATATTAGACTAATTTTAAAATTTTGTCCAGAGATAAGAATTTGGTTGCATTTTCGTAAGAATTCACAGCATAACCATACAGATACCTGAGACATTCCCTTCCTAACAAGGAGTGACTGCTTCAAGTTGTATCCGTATCTTTTGCAATCAAATTTGGCAAATTATTCTTGACCGCTAATTTTAGGTGTGATATTTTTGGTAAGCTATCCTTGGTAGCTCACCAGGCAAATGAAGGGAGGTGAAAATATATGATCAGGAAAAAACGGTGGAAACTAATCGGCTTATATTCAGCTTTGTTGCTATTGGTGGTTTCCCAAATAGGTTGTGCTATGGGGGAGTTTGGCAAGGCCAATGTAGATGCTTTTAACATTAATGTGCCTTCGGGGCTTATTGGCCAGAACAAGTCCGCTATTACACGAATCTTAGGTAATCCTAGCTATGTGCTTACTGAAGGAGGAACCGAGTACTGGGGATATCGGAATCATAATGGTTGGTACCTCTGGGTTTATGTTTCCTTTGGTATGACGGAGGCCAAGGATTTAATCTTGGAATTTCAGGGTGACCAGGTAAAAACCACTTACTTAATAGATAAGGGGTCATCCATTGGTATCTTGACAGCGCCTTTGGCTGTTGCTAATTAAAAGAGGGAGATAATATGCGCGGGAAAGTGCAGGTTTTAGGGTTTTGTTTTGCGTTATTTTTTATGGGAGTTTCGGTGTTGGGTTGTGCCTTTGGCAGTTTCGGTAAGGCTAACGTAACCTATTTCGACATTAATGTTCCTTCCGGGATCAATGGCCAAAACAGGTCGGGTATACTCAAGACCCTAGGGGTGCCGGATGTCGTTGCCAACGTCGGGGGAACCGAATACTGGGGATATAAGAACAAGAGTGGATTTTTTATTCTCCTATATGGAAATACCAAGGAAAAGGATTTGGTGTTAGAGTTTAAAGGGGATAAAGTAACCACCAGTTATCTGGTGGATAAGGGATCTTCTATGGGTATCTTGGCACCTCAGGGAGCGGTGGCTAACTAGATAGTATAGGAAATCCCATTTTTTCGGTTTATTAAAACAATAAGATAAAATACCGCAAAGCTATTTGTGGCTATGAAAAATCTCCCTTAATTCCCCTTTGCCAAAGGGGGAGACAAAAGGTTCCCCTTCCAATGAGGGAGACAACGGGTTCCCCTGGAGATTAACAAGTTCCCCCCCTTTATTAAAGGGGGATAGGGGGGATTTAAACCCGTGTGGGCGCTTTGTTCGATAGAGTTTCTTGAATAGTGACAGATTGTGGTAACGTTATTTAGGAATTTCTCTACCGGTTAAGTAACTGCCGGGGAAAACCTAACGGGCGGGACGCTTCACTATAATAATGGAAAGGTAGCCCAAACTTGAGCCCCTGCCTTTGAGTTTTTGAAGATCGGTTTCTATGTATTCTTCCGGTTCGCCGATATGACTTATGAATAAGGAGTTACCCAGCAAACCGACATCTTCCAGCATCTGAATTACCTGCTCCAGGCGGCTGCCTATCTTTAGCAGTACCGTAGTCTCAAATAGCGGCAGTAGTTGTGGTAAGGACTGTAGATTTTGCACGGCGGGGATGATGCTTACCTTTTCCCCGCCTTCGGCTAACGATATTCCCAATCTGGCCGCCGCCGCCGAATAGGAAGTTATCCCCGAAACCGTTTCTACTTCCACTTGGGGATAATCTGTTTTTAGCATCCTCAGCAGATAGATGTAAGTGCTGTAAAGCAAAGGGTCGCCTAAGGTGACGAAGGCCGCCTCTTTCCCTGCTTCCACAACGGCCGCTACTTGTGCGGCGGCTTCCCGCCAGAACTTCTCCAGGACGGCCTGATCTTTGGTCATGGGGAAGGTCAGCTCTGCCATAGGATAAGGTCGGGTTAACACCTGACGGACAATCTGTCCCGCCAGGCTTTTGGATTTGGTGGTGGCGCGGGGGACAAAGATGGTCGATACCTTCTCCAAGACAGCCTTAGCTTTCAAAGTAACTAACCCCGGATCGCCCGGCCCGACCCCAACCCCGTATAATTTGCCCTTTGATTTCATCCATGTCCTCCCGAATGATTATTTATGAACCCTCTCAAACCCTAATTAACCTGAGTTCGACATAAATTTTGTTTGCTCCCCTCTTTGAAAAAGAGGGGTTGGGGGAGATTTAGAAGTTGTAATTATCCCGATTTTACTCTCTAAAATCCCCCCTGCCCCCCTTTGCCAAAGGGGGGAATCGGAAAATTAGCTTATAGTGACAATT
>QIEW01000372.1 GCA_003230535.1 bacterium | reverse complement strand
GCCATATAAGAGTTTCGTCATGGGAAGAACTCAAAGAGAGAATACTCCTTGGTATTCAAGAGATCAACGAACAACCAGTGGTTCATCGCTGACGTAAGTTTGATCTCTTAATGATATAATGTCGATATTTTAATGAAATGGTGTACTAGTTTGGCATGTCAGGTACGAAGAGGAGAAATGAATGGTACGGGTTGGTATAGTCGGCGGAGCCTCGTATGTAGCCGGTAAGCTGTTGGAATTAGGGATAAATCATCCCGAGTTGAAGTTCAACTACATCGAGTCCGGTTCGAGTTTGGGTAAGCCGGTAGCGGCGGTACACACAAAACTGAGAAGATGCACTAAACTGAAGTTCAGCCCCTATAATCTACAGGCTCTCAGCGCCGGTTGTGATTTGGTTTTTATAGCCAAACCCCATACTGAGGCCATGGATTATGTCCTGGATATTAAAGAAACAGGACTAAAGATCATTGATCTCTCGGGTGATTTTCGCCTAAAAGACCCTTCCGTTTATCAGGCTTGGTATAAAACGCCCCATAAGGCGCCGGCGCTTCTTTCTGAGGCGGTCTATGGCCTGCCGGAGCTTAATGCCGCCCGGATAGCCAAAGCTCAGTTGGTAGCCAATCCCGGCTGCTATCCCACCGCGGCTATTTTGGGGTTTGCGCCTCTTATGGCTCATAAATTGATATCACCCGACGAGGAACTTTTAATCATAGCTTATTCCGGGCTCTCCGGCGCCGGACGGACGCCTAAGCCAGGGCGGAACATGTTTCTGGATGCTTATGGTAACCTTAAGCCCTATTCAATTGGTCGCCACCCGCACACTCCGGAGATGGAACAGGAACTCTCCGGCCTTTTCCATGGAAAGCTGAAAGCTGGCGCCTCTTCTCCCTCGCCGGCGACCTTCCCAAAATCACATATCTCCGTCGAGTTTATCCCCCATCTGGCTCCTTTAGATAGAGGGATCTTTTGTACTATGTCGGCTGAGCTTGACATCAACTTAAGCTTGGATGAGCTAAGGGAACTCTATGTGGAGTTCTACCGGGAAGCCCCTTTTGTGCGAATTTATGACCCAGGTGAATACCCGGAAGTTCAAGCGGTGGCGGGAACAAATTTCTGTGATATCGGACTAAGCCTGAAGAAATACTCCCGAAGAGTGGTGGTTTTCTCAACGATAGATAACTCCATTAAAGGGGCGGCAGGACAAGCCTTACAGAACCTGAACCTGATGTGCGGATTTGATCAGGAACTGGGACTGCCGTTTGTCGGTAATAAAAAACCAGGTAGAACCTGGAGCCATTAACAGGTAGAACCTGGAGCCATTAAGTTGTTAGCGGTAGTTAATCTTAATACTTACAATAAATTAGCTCACCTGAGCGGTGCGGACTTTTTGTGGTGTCAGATTCTCAAATCTGACACCCTGATTAGCCGTCAGGTCTGAGGACCTGACACCACAAGAAATGGAAATTCCTTGTATCTATACGCTTAAATTAGCAATAATAGCTTTATATAATTTCCTATAGTATAAAAAATGCTAAAGAAAAGGACTTCTCAATAACCTCCCATGCAAAAAACCCTTTTAACCCCTCATATCTATAACGTATCCGGGCTGACCCAGGCCATTCGGGAAGAACTGGAAGAACAGTTCGGCATTATTTGGTTGGAGGGGGAAGTGTCTAACATGCGGGTCCCCTCCTCGGGACACTTCTACTTTACCCTCAAGGACAAGGAGAGCCAGATTAAGGTGGTTCTTTTCCGCAGCTGGAGCCGTTATCTCAAATTTTCAATTAAAGATGGGATGCAGCTTCTTGTGCGGGGAAAGCTGTCGGTATATGCGAGGAGAGGAGAGTATCAGCTGGTAGCCGAATATGCCGAACCGAAAGGCTTGGGAGCCTTACAGCTTGCCTTTGAGGAGTTGAAAAGAAAACTCTATGCCGAGGGTCTGTTTGATCCGGCCCATAAACAAGTCCTTCCGCTGCTTCCCTCCACGATTGGCCTGGTCACCTCCCCCACCGGAGCGGCCATCCGCGACATACTCCAGATCATTGGGCGCCGTTTCCCTAATGTGCGGATTATCGTAAATCCCGTGCGAGTCCAAGGCGAAGGAGCCGCCAGGGAAATTGTCCAGGCGCTGGAAGAGCTTAACCGTTTCCCGGAACCGGTTGATATTATTATACTGACCCGGGGCGGGGGATCGCTGGAGGATCTGTGGTGTTTCAACGAAGAGATCGTTGCCAGAGCCGTTTTTGCCTCACATATACCGGTGATTTCAGCAGTGGGACATGAGATCGACTATACCATTTCCGATTTTGTGGCCGATCTTCGGGCGCCTACCCCTTCTGCGGCGGCGGAATTGGTGGTGGAAAACAAAGAAGCCCTGTTAGCCAACCTCCAATCTTTACATATCCGGCTCCAGCAAGGGATCAGATCCGCCCTGGATAACAGTCGCTACCAGTTGCAAATACTTACCCAAAACCGGTTCCTGGCCGACCCCCTGGCCCGAATCTTGGAATGGGAGCAGCAGATCGACGATTTAAGAAGCTCGTTGGAATATGGGATAAAGGTCTACTTAAACCAGCTCCGGTTCAGGGCGGCCAGTTCATACCAGCAACTACAGACATTAACCCCCTCCCATAAACTTGAAGAGCTGAAATTTAAGGTAACCCAGAACCGGGAGAGATTAAACTTTCTGTGGTCTAATTTCTTTAGCGGCCAAAAGGCGCAGTTGGAGGCGTCCTTAGCCAGGCTGCATACCCTAAGTCCGTTGGCGATCCTGGCGCGCGGGTATAGTATCTGTCGCCGTCTGCCTAAGGGAGAGATAATAACATCCACAGAACAAGTTCAGGCGGGCGATCGAGTGTCGGTAAAACTCTCTCAAGGTAACCTCCTCTGTAAAGTCAACCAGAAAGAGCAGTAGTAATCAGACATTAATAAGTGGTATCGGGTATTATTGTAATGTTCGGGAATATATACCCTGTCACGCCTAATTTCCTAACTAATTCAGTAGGATAAACGGCTACTGTCAACTCCCAAGCCTATTTTTTGCTTGGGAGTTGAACACATCGCCTACAAGCTATAGGTGCATCTTATACCAAGTTGCCATCAAACATGAAAGATTTGCGTCAGGAGGTAACTCCTGACGCCACCACAACCTACTGTAAACCATAAATATAGCTATAAGGTGCTGTCAGGTGTTACCACCTGACAGTTAACCATCTGATTGCAACTTGGTCTTACTGGGCTTGGATGGAGATCGCGCCTGTAGGCGGAGTAGTATCTAACAGTATATCATCAGTAGCTGGGTTAGTGCTTACATTGCCAGCCCCGTCCTTAAACCAGGCATAAACAGTCTTTGTCCCATCTCCTTCGCTAAGAGTATAAGAAGTGGGAACTTCTGTCAACCAGCGGAGATCTTCCGGTAGAGGAGTAGTTTCCATCTCGGAAACCAGCCAGCCTGCCATGCCGCTGCCCCCAATATCAACGGCCGATATGCTAAGAGTTACTAACGTAGAATTGGTAAAGCTGTCTCCATTATTAATGGAAATCGTGCCTGTAGGCGGGGTGGTGTCTGGCTTGGACTGGGTGGTAAATGAATAGGTGTCCTGAGTCATGGCATTACCGGCCAGGTCGGCGGCATCTACGGTGACATCCACTACCTGTGTATAGCCGAAGTCAGTTGCTGGATCATAGGTGACGGTATAATCGGCGGATGTGCCGGTAATAGTGGGCGTTACCTGACTACCTTCCACGGTCATTACTATCGTTGACTGATCTACTCCATCGCCACTGTCCTGAATGTGCAGGCTGATATTAATATCTATAGGAACATCTGTCGCCCCTTGGCTGGGATTATGTCCAGAGGTGGCGGGCGGCGTGGTATCCCCGGGCGGCGCGGCCCCGCGGGCGCTTAAGGCGAACAGGGCATAAGAAGCCGGCATATAGTCACCGACAGAATAGGTCCGCTCGGCCACATTTAGAATATAACCTGTTGAATCCCAGCGGGAAAATCCACTCAGGCCATACAAATTCGTATTATCAGTACCTGATCCGTCAACCCTGTGTGCTATTACATTCCAGTCAGGCTCTCCCACGGGGAAGACCACATCTCTGAAAGTGCCGGCATATTTTTCCATATCAGTATCCGGATAGTAGTTCCCAAATCCTTCAATCGCCATTTCCTGAATCATAACCATAAAATACTCTGCATAATTGATTCTTTGATAGCCAATAGGACTACCCCAAACTTCATGCCTCCAAACAAATGCTGTAGGAACAGAAGAGGGTTCATTCTTTACATGGTCTACCATCATACCGGTATAATAATTCGCCCGCTCCAGATAAAAAGTATTCCCGGTTATTTTATTCAGATAATAAGCTAATCGCACTATATTAGCTACAGTATGGGTTTCTCTTTTCACAAAGCCGCCTACTTCTCCATATCTGTAGTTCTCTTTCCATGCTTCCTCCGCACCGCCTTTTCTTTCGTACCATTTAGCCAGGAAATGGTTCTCTAAATAATCAATCCAGAAATCCGCCTTCTCGGCATAGCTGGGATCCAGATGGCGGTTCATATGCAGAGCGTAGGCAATCGCGGCAACATGCCCATGTGCCATATCCGCATCCTGCGGGTCTTCATCCGTGCAAAAATTGGGATAATCAGGGTTATAACCTGACTTAGGATAGTATTCCAGTTGCAGCCAATTCAGGTAGCCGTCTCTATTATTATCACACTTTTCTACCCCTGGCATACCAGGATCAGGCAACATTCTGTTATCTTTTAGTGTTGCCCGGGCAAGTTCCATTACTCTGGCGGCCTCATCCAAGAAAGCAAGGTCCCCAGTGGCGCGCAGGGCGGCCAGCATCGCGCTCACATAGTTATTAACTGTTCGCATTCTGTAAAGATTACCGCTGTTGGCATTGTATTCAATATATGACCGGGAGGCAGGCATAGACTCAAGTAAGCGTTCATACCAAACTCTCATCTCTGTTGAGAGATTATCAGGATCAAAATTCGGATCGCCTACAATGGAGAGAGGCCCCGCAGGCAGCTCTATTACAGGATAAGACGCCCGTGTAGTAGTGGTATTATCCGGAGAGGTGGCCTCATTGCCGTCACCATCCCGACTGATGACATGATATTCATAGTTTGCGGCAGGCTCCAAACCCTGGATGATGATGATATGGTCGATAGTCTTTAAGTCATCGTCCACTTCACTCGGCAAATACGCGCTGCCCCCCGCTTTCTTATATTCTACCTGGCCTGTAGCGGGTTCATCTGTATCCCACCTGATAGTCGCTGTTGTAATATCTGCTGAGGCAGTTATATTGGAAATGGTGGGTGGATGATTAATCGAACCAATAACAGTAAAGGAATATACCTCCTGAGTCATGGCATTTCCCGCCAGGTCTGAGGCGTCTATAGTAATATCCACTACCTGCGCATAGCTAAAATCAG
>QIEW01000053.1 GCA_003230535.1 bacterium | reverse complement strand
CTTATTAACGGTCATCGGAAGTCAACTCAGGAGGTGGCCGAGCTGGTAGGAAAGACTTTGATCGGATATTTTTCTTATCAGGCCCGGCGGCTGGGTCGGGTAGACCTGGAGTTGGATGCTCAAGGGCACATCAAGAAGTACACTCCCTCCCATATAGATCTCTCTGAGGAAGTTCCGGATGATGCCGATATGGAGGCGCTGCTGGCTGATTATCAACCTCCCGCCTCGCAGGCGAAAATTGTATTGGAGCTTTATCTGCCCCTAGCCTCGCCGCAGAGTAAAATCTTTACCGACCTGGCAGTTGATGTATCCGCCAAATTAGGGGAAAACCTGGAGTGGCGCCTCTATCTTATCCCCTCTTCCAGTCAGATGAGGAGCCCCAAAGCTTTACAGGAAGAAGCCGAGGCCGAAATTAAACTGCTGATCCATGAACTTTGGCCGGACAAATTATGGGCCTATATTTCTTGCCGGGATCAAGCCATTTCCGGTACATCTTGGGAGGTATGCGCTGGAAAGCTAAGGCTGAACATAAGGCAGCTAAAGTCGGAACTGTCCTCCGGCAGAGGACGGAAGCTTCTGAGTGCAGGCGCCGATCAAGCCCGGCGGGTAAACCTCCGAAGTCTTCCGGCATTGTTTGTAAACCACGATCTCTATCGAGGGGAGCCGGAAGCCCAACATCTACTTAGGTGGGTGTGTGCTGAAATGTCAGGGTCTCAATATATGAAGGTCTGTCGGGAGCTTCCAGAGTGTGTTGATGACCTGGATTGCCAAAAGGTTGGACATGAAGGTCTCTGTAGGAACCCAGGCGCTCCGCAGGCCGTATGTGAGTATACAGAGGCGCCTGAAATTCCTCTGACCATTGTTTATTCTGAGAAAGGATTATATTTTGTCAAGGAACTTCATCCCAGGTTAACCCATCTCTTTCCTAACCTTCAGGCTACTTTTGTGGAAGAGCATTCTCCTGAAGGGCAGCGACTTATCAAAGACTACCGGATTGAGATTTTACCGGCTTATCTTTTCGGGAAACAAATTCTGCAAGCTAAACACCTCGATGAGATCAAACCCGATCTGGCCTACCGCCGGCCGGAGAAGTCCGCCAGAGATAAATCCGGCAGACAAAAAAGTGAAGGACGGTTCCTGAATGTATTGGGGGCTAACTATTATCTTAAACGCCCTTACAAGCCGAATAAAGTAGAGTATATATTCTCTGCAAGTATGCCCGTGGGTTACCAAGTTCTCCTGGATGTATACGAGCAATCGGGCAGGAAAATCCCGGATTACTTTGGTATCCGGTATTTTGTAGCGCAGGATGAGCAGGGTAATATTTTGGCTCGGGCAGGTCAGGCTGAGGTGGAAGAGGATCTGCGCCAGCTGGCGATCCAGAAGCTTTACCCTGATAAATTTATCCCCTACTTAAGACTAAGGATGAACCAAATTAAAAGCTCCTATTGGGAAGATTCTCTGTTAGCTGTGGGGCTTAATCCACAAGAGATCAAAGCCGCTTCCAATAAACCGGAAATTCGGGATCGGTTGGCGGAAGATGCCGCCTATTTAAAGGGGCTTCAACTTCCAGAGATAAATAACGCCCCCTTATTTTTAATAAACAACCAGGAACTTCTGCTGATACAAAGTAAAGACCAGTTTCTGGATATATTGAAAAAGCTTAAGGGCTCGTTATGAAATAACTGTAGCATTCCGGGATTGCTTCGGCAGATACGGCCTGCCTCGCAATGAGCCGTTAAGGCGGCCCTTAGTTGTCATTGCGAGCGAAGCGAAGCAATCTATTAGTTAAACTAATACCGCAGACTGTAAAAGGAAAGTAGATTAATGAGAAAGTGGGAAAGGTTATTACCGTCCGGCTATAGTATGCTGTGCCTTTACCTTGTCGCGGTAGTCTTAGGGAGTGTGGGTTGTCAGTCCAAGGCAGTTCGTATTACGCCGGCTATTCCGGAAACGGGATATACTAATATTACCGCGGCTGAGCTCAAGGCGATGCTGGAGGAAAGAGGAGGGGAGTTTGTGCTGCTGGATGTGCGGCAGCCGGAGGAGTATATGGAAGGGCATATAGAGTGGTCGGTGCTTATGCCTGTCGGTGACATTTATGAAAGATATACCGAGCTTGATCAGGAAAAGGAGGTTGTGGTTTATTGTCGCAGTGGTTGGCGGAGTGGTTCCGCCGGTAAAATACTCTCTCAGCTTGGGTTCCGGAAGGTAAAAAACCTGGAAGGGGGGATATCAGGCTGGCCTTATCCAATACTCAAATAACAAAGCAAGTGCGGAGTGCGCGGGGAGCGGCGTCCTTCAGCCATTCAGGGTGGTTGTACAGACTATTCCGCCGGTATATTTTATCCTGCAGCCGGATGCGGACCGCGCTGGGGTTAATTCTGGTTTTGCTCGCATCTTGTCAGTCCGGTAAGCCTGTCTTGGCATTAAAATCCCCGTCTGTTACGGTTGTGCCTGCGGGTTCGCTTACTAAAAATACTTATTGGCGAGGGATTGTCAGGGTTGAAGGGCTGGTGAAGATCCCCAAGGGTGTGACCTTAAAAATTGCTCCGGGAAGCCGCATCGAGTTTAGCTACCTGGATACAGATCATGACGGTGTGGGAGAGAGCGGGCTCTATGTGGATGGCCGGATATTGGCGTCAGGTACGTCCGAGGAACCAATTATATTCACCGGCGCCGGCAATATTAAGCCTCGGCCTTCGGCTTGGGATGAGATAAAGATCGAACACAGTCCGATAAATAAGTTTGATTGGTGCCAGTTCCGGTATGCTAACTGGGGCTTGCATATCCACTATTCGGGAGTGGATATTACCAATACCATATTTGAGCGCAACTATGGCGGATTACGCTTCAGAAGCGGCCCGATTAAGATTGAGTATTGCCGGATTTTGGATAACCGGATCGGTGTCCGGTTTATAGGCAGCGAACCGGTGATCAGACATAATGAGATTGGCCGGAATGGTATCGGCATTTTCATCAGAGAGGGCGTCCGGAAGCCTATTATCGCATATAACAATTTTTTTGATAACCAAAAATATCATATCAGCTTAGGGGAAAACCAAAGCCATGATGTTAACTGTTCCCATAACATGTGGGGGACGGAAGATTATGGGGTAATAGAAGAGTTCCTGTTTGATAAATTGGATCATGATTATCTGGGCCGGATACGTTACCTGCCGATATATACAACATATTAGCTTGGATGCTTATGGAATTTCAAAGTTACCGTTGAAGGCGGCCCGATGTGTGGTATAGCGGCAACACAATCAACAATTTCAGGGATTCCGGATTATGAAAGGAGGTGATATGAAGGGAAGAAACATGGGCAGGGAAGAGTTATGGAAACATGTTGAGGGATTTATATCAAGTTGCTTTGAGCCTGAAGAAAGTGAAAGAGAGCGATATACTAGAAGAAATGTAGGATACTATCGAAGCTTTGAGGTTCAGCTTACCAACAGTATAGGTAGATTTTGTAATTATCCGTGGATAGTCTTTTTGAAAGGAGAAAATAGGGTTCAAAAAGGTATTTACCCAGGAATATTATGCTTTTCCAGGGAGTATGATGATAGACAAGGGCAGTGTCCGTTAAAAGTGGAAATATTGTATGGGATAGCAGGGGCAGAACCTCCAGTTAAGAACTGGAGAGAAAGCAGCCTTAAGAATAAGCCAGAAACCAAATCTAAAGGACGCAATGTTGGAGAATGTAGGGTAGAGGCAGAATTTTCCGGGAAATCTATAGAAGATTTTGATAAGAAGAAAGATGTGATGTTGGATTCTCTTGATCGTGTTATTGATGAATTTGAAGGAACCTAGCGCACCTTACGGTGCGGACATTCAGACATTTAGGTGCTGTCAGGTGTTACCACCTGACAGCCATTATACTATGATAACCTTTATTAGCAGGTAGGTGTCAGGAGGTAACACCTGACACCACAGCAAAAGTAAAGGAAATTCCTTGTATCTATACGCTGAACTTAGCGCATCATCCGGGGGTAACAAAACCTGGGAGCGCGGATTTATTAGTCATGCGGACTGGGACTTGGCTGGCAAAGACCTGCACTTATAGATAAGCCTCGATCTCACTTGTTTTTCGGGAGGTTATATAGTATTATTCGGATTAATTTTAGCAGCCGGTTGCCGACAGGTCATATCCAGCTGTAATTACTATCTGTGGAGGTACTGCCAGGGCGGTGGCCCTGGCCTACCCTATATGGGTAGTGTTGGGGCCACTGCCCCAACATATAGTATGGCTAACTTTTTTAAAATGACTTTCGCAAGAGACTCTGCGGGCAGCCTTTTGTCTCCCCCTTTGACAAGGGGGGGCAGGGGGGATTTTTTATCGCCGCAAATAGGTTTGTGGTATCTTTTTTTGTAACCGTTTACCTTTTTTGTGCTGTCAGGTCCTCAGACCTGACAGCACAAAACAAAATTTTTATACAAATCACCGAAAACTCCCGTTATGGAAGCGACCAACGGGAGC
Organism: bacterium; assembly: GCA_003230535.1. Classification (GTDB taxonomy): domain Bacteria; phylum SZUA-182; class SZUA-182; order SZUA-191; family SZUA-191; genus SZUA-191. Next base: position 5,172 of record QIEW01000053.1, on the reverse strand, counting down.
GTGTTTATGATCCCGAATTATTCGGGTTAACGCTTAAAGGGGTGAATTGTGGAACAGAAGAGTAACTTGCGGGAGCGTCTGCTGTGGCTTATCAAACAGAAATCTGTGCATTGCCACTCCACTCCTTCCTTTTCTTTAAGCTCCGGCAAGAAGAGCCGTTATTACTTTGACCTGCGTCCCGTGCTCCTCCAACCTGAAGGCTTACAATTGATCGGGCAATTGATTTGGCAGTGCATTCAGAGCCAAGGGGTTGAGGCGGTAGGCGGGTTGCTTTCAGTAGGCGCGGCGCCGGTAGTATGCGCTGCACTAATGTCTGCTCCGCCGCAAGCAGTCGGAGGGTTCCTGATTCGCAAGGAGGCTAAACCTCATGGGTTGCAGAAGCGCCTGGAAGGTGATGTCGCCCCTGGTATGCGGGTGGCTGTGGTGGATGATGTGCTTACTAGTGGCGGATCGCTGGAGTTTGCCTGCCGGCAAGCCCGGGCGCATGAATTGGAGGTAGTCCAAGCATTGGTATTGCTTGATCGGCAAGAGGGTGGGCTAGATAAAATCGCTCAGCTGGGGATACCCTGTCAGGCTTTATTTACCGCTGCTGAGTTGCTAAAATAAATGTTGTTGAGGGTGGAGAAAAGCAAACGACTAATGGATCGCAATGTGAGGGGGGATTATTCACAAACAAGTTGTCTATCTGAGGTGCATGATTATAAATTTGTAACTCTAGTATCATTATAACACATGAACAAGGGTTAAGAGGAGAAATATTATGTCTAAAAAAGTAGCGATTAATGGTTTTGGCCGGATTGGAAGATGCGTATTTCGGGCTTGTCTTTCAGACCCGGATGTGGATGTAGTAGCGGTAAATGACATTACAAAACCTCTGGTGCTGGCGCATCTTCTCAAATATGATTCAGTCCAAGGGATACTGGATGCCGAGGTTGAACACACCGAAAATGAATTGGTGGTAAACGGGAAAAAGATTAAGGTATTGGCCCGGAGGGATCCGGCTCAGCTTCCTTGGGGAGATCTCGGAGTAGAGGTTGTCGTAGAGGCTACCGGGTTGTTCAGGGATCACGCTTCGGCCTCCAAGCATCTCCAGGCAGGCGCTAAAAAGGTGATCATAACCGCACCGGCTAAGGGCCCCGACATCACCATTGTCCTGGGAGTAAATGAGAAAGATTACCGGCCGGAGCAGCATCACATCATCTCCAATGCCTCTTGTACCACCAACTGTTTGGCGCCGCTGGTGAAGGTGCTGATCGATAACTTTGGGTTTAAGCGGGGCGTCATGACTACCGTACACTCTTATACTAATGATCAGCGCATACTTGATCTGCCTCATTCCGACCTGCGCCGGGCAAGAGCGGCCGCATTGTCTATGATCCCCACTACTACCGGAGCGGCAGTGGCGGTAGGCGAGGTGCTGCCTCAGGTAAAAGGCAAGCTGGATGGGATGGCCATCCGTGTGCCGGTCCCGAACGTTTCGGTAGTGGACCTGGTGGCGGAAGTTGAACAGACGGTAACGGTTAATCAGGTGAATGCGGCTCTGAAAGAGGCGGCTCAAGGAAGTCTAAAAGGAATTCTACAATTTTCAGAACTGCCGTTGGTTTCCTGCGATTTCAATGGCAACAGTCATTCCTCAATAGTGGATGCGCAATTTACCAAAGTAATTGATGGGCTGGCAGTTAAAATCTTGTCCTGGTATGATAATGAATGGGGCTATTCCAGTAGAGTAAAGGATTTGGTTCTCTATATCTGAGGATAAGTTGTGAAATGTGAGTGGTAGGGGTCTGATTTATCAAGCCTGCCAAATGGGCGCCATAAATTGCGCCTCTACATCCGCTTTGTTTAGTTGAGGTGAATTCTGGTTGCCGCTATAATTTTGGGGATACTTCAGGGGTTGACGGAGTTTTTCCCGGTAAGCAGCTCTGGTCATCTGGTAATTGCGCAGCATTTCCTGCCGCGATTGGAGGCCCCGCCGGTGGTGTTTGAGTTATGGCTCCATGTGGGAACCATGGCGGCGGTAATAATTTTTTTCCGGCGGGATGTGGCCGCTATCCTATCTTCCCTGGTAAGCAGGGATAGTCAAGATAGGGATCAGCGCCGGCTAGCGTTACTGATAGTAATAAGCACTCTGGTTACCGGAGTGATTGGCGTGGGAGCCAAGGGGCCGCTGGAGAAGGCTTTCGGTTCGCCCCTATTGGCGGCCGCGATGCTTATTATAACCGGAGGGGTGTTGTGGCTGGCTGACCGGGCATCCGGGGCGGAACATGGATTGCCGCAGATGAGGATAACCCAGGCGGTATTGATCGGCCTGGCCCAGGGGGTGGCGATTATCCCGGGGATATCCCGTTCCGGCTCAACTATTGCGGTGGCTATATTCTGCGGTCTGGAAAGAGATGACGCCGCCCGGTATTCCTTTCTGCTCTCTATTCCGGCGGTAGCGGGAGCTACTTTACTTGAAGCCGGCAAGTTGGGCTCTCTGCTGGGGAATAGCGGACAGCTAGGGGCGTTGCTGGCGGGTGTAGTATGCTCCCTGGCGGCGGGTTACCTGGCTATCGGCGTGGTGATGCGGCTGGTGCGGGAGAAGCGCTTGCGCTGGTTTGCTTACTACTGCTTCCTGGTGGGAGGCGTCAGTGTGGCTTTTTTTAGCATTTAATGATTGCTAGAGCCTGAGAAGGCATTATTGTTTTGGACAGAGAAAAACAAATAGAAATCTGGCTCAAGCAGGCCGAGCATGATTTGGAAATGGCGGTTAAAAACTATGGGATGGGAGGCTATGATGTGTGTGCCTTCCTTTGCCAACAGGCGGTGGAGAAATTCTTAAAAGCGCTTTATCTGAAGGAGAAACAAAAAGACTTTCCCCGGACACATTTTATTGATGAGTTGGGGCTGGCGTTAGGATTACCCGCAGATATAATGGACTTAGTCTATGAGTTAACCGCTGATTATCTGGAAAGCCGCTACCCTGATGTAACCATTGGCGCCCCTTTTGAGAATTATAATGTCCATAATACCCAGAAGAAGCTGGAAGCGGCACAGAAAATTTGTGCTTTTATCAAAGAAAACTTAGCATTATCTAAAGAAACCGAATGAAAGCAATAAAAGATATTGTTTTAAAAGAATTTCTTAAAATCTCTTTGCCATTGTTACAAACAGAGTTTACCCCTGAAGCTATCATTGTATTCGGTTCCCGAATTAGTGGCACACAAAGAGCGGAAAGCGATATAGACTTAATCATCATCTCTGACTATTTCCGGAATATAAGTTTTGTAAACCGCATGGGAATAGTATTAAAAAAACTCAGGCCCGACCGCCATGTAGATGCGATCTGCTACACCCCGGAAGAGTTTACCCAGGTCAGGGAATACTCCTCAGTAGTAAATAGCGCTCTGAGGGAGGGAATTGTTATTAATAAAGCTTTTTAACCACAGAGATCGCAGAGGAAAAAATAAAAGATTTAGCGGGTAGAGGGAGGGCTATAATGCCAAGCTCTTTGGCCGAGTTGGGGCTTACTAAGAATGAGCTGCTGGCTATTGGGGAGTTCCGGCGGCGGGTGCGGGGGGCCATAGGATCAGCGCTCTTATCCCTGCGGCTGTTTGGGTCTAAAGCCCGCGGAGATAGTGAACCCGATTCGGATGTAGATATTTTTGTTGAAGTAACGGAGCGAACGCCCCGGATAGCAGATCAGGTTATTGATATTGCATTTGAAATTGACCTTGCCTATGGGATTTTTATTTCTCCCCGAGTAGTAGCTAAGTCCATTTTAGAGAATCCGGTATGGCGGGCGACACCCTTCTTGAAAAATGTGCAAAAAGAGGGGATCCTTTTGTGAAGGAAGCGTGTATAGCTTTAGCACAACACAGAATGACAGAAACCACAGAGGAAAAAATAAAATAATTTTTGGAGGTTCTCTACGCTTCTCCGTATTCTCTGTGGTGAAAATAAAGAGCAGGGGTTGAGATGAGGAGAACGGGGATTGCCCTGGGGCTGGCTTTATTTCTGTTGGTTGGGACTTGGCAGCTTGTGGGGATTTGGATGGGAGTGGAGGCTGATGGCAAATTTTGATGTGAAATGCCCGGATCATTATCCCATGAAGTGTAATCTGTCGCCTGCGGACAAGGAATATTTAGTAACAGACGAGAAATATAAGGCTTTTTTAAATTTTCAATATAAAGACAACGATGAATATTTGGAACCAGTTTTGGGCAAGTATTTCAATAATAGGAATTGGAAGCTATTTCATGCGGGTAATGAAGCAGGTAGGGGAACAAAATTCTGTAACATATGTAGATATGCCCTGGCCTCAGACTTTGGCATCGCTTTTTTGACCCCCTTAAATTATAATGTGTTTCAAGAGATTGGCTTAATGCTGGGGCTGCAAAAACCACTGTTTTATCTATATAATCCTGAGCGATTAAAAGAAGGAGATAAGCTACCCTTCGATATTGATGACCAAATCTATATCCAATATACATCTCAAGCAGAACTGGAACAAAAACTGGATAAAGAAATGGGTTTATTAATTAATCAGGTTGAATTGTATTCAGAATATGAAAAACGCTTTAGGGAAAGCGTGCAAGAAAAGGTAAAACGTCTGTCCCCTAAAGACCTAGAGGTGCTAGAGTTATTTTTGATAGAGAATAGACCATTAGGCATTAAGTATGGTTCCTTAGAGGAAGGAGATAGGCCTACTTTAGCTTGTTTGGAGAAAGCTGGTTTAATAATAACAACTGCACCAGTGATGAGTGTAAATCGGGGTTCTTCCAATACCTTAATTTATAGAGCAGCTTGGGAAATAAATCCTGAATATAGGGATGTTCTGAGAGAAATTGTATTTACCCGAAAGATGGGCGCTGATGGAGGTAAGTGTGATGAATAATCGGATTGAAGTCAATCCTCATATCTGCCATGAACAGCCATGTATCAAGGGTACCAGGGTGATGGTCTATTTAATTATTGAGTTGCTGGAGGCTGGGTTGACGCCTGCCGATATTATAAGGGACCACTATGCCTATATCACCTTGGAGGATGTTCGGGCCTGTCTGCATTATGCGGCTGATTTAATTAAAAATCAGGAGGCTGTTCCCTTTGAGGAGGTCTGTGTTTGAGGTTTCTTATAGATGAGAACATACCCCCTAAGGGCAATGCCATCTATCTGGTAGAGGAGAAGCTGGG
>QIEW01000273.1 GCA_003230535.1 bacterium | reverse complement strand
TCCCGGCGCTTTCCTGAAGCAGTTTCATCAGCAGGGACAGATGTCCCCACTGACGAAGGTATGGGTTAGCTGTGGCCACAATCTCCGCCGCTCGCTCAAACTCTTCCGCCCGAAAAAAATACTCCCGCGCCCGCAGCAAGTCCCACAGGGGATTTGAGGTCTTCACCCGGGCCTGGTAATACTCCCCGGCCTGGATATTAAGCTGCCGCCGGTCAAGGGCGGGGTTTTGATCCAACCGCTTCCCGCAGAACTCCCGCACCATAGCGTACAGGGAGCAGCGGCCTCCCTCCTCAGTCTCCTCCCGGCTCATCAGCCCCCAACCGATCATGGCCCGGATGTCATCGGAAACACTCCCCCTCACCCTAACCCTCTCCCCCGAGGGGAGAGGGGACTTAGTGTCTTTTCCATCAGGGAGAGGGGGCTTCCTGTTCTCCCCGCTATTGCTTCCCTTCCCCTCCGGGTCGCTACTGCTTCCCTTAACCTCCGGTTCACTATTACTTTCCTTTCCCTCTGTTTCTTTATTGCTTCCTCTCCCCTCGGGGGAGAGGATTGAGGTGAGGGGGTTTTCCGACTCTCCGGCCATCCAGCGGATGGCTTCCGCCGGATATGCCTCCTCAAACACCGACAGCTTTTGGAGCAGCGTCCGGGCGGTCTCGGGCAGACGCTCATAAGTCCGCTCCAGCAGCGTATCTGCCTTCAACTCGCCCGATACCGGAGTCAGATCAGCCAGCAGGGTCTCCAGCGACCCTTCCGCCAGGTACTTATCAAATATCTTATAAGTATAGGGGTGCCCGCCGATAGCTTTAAAGATGTCCCGCTTCTTCTCCACCGGAAAACCGCTCAGCCGCTCATAGCGGTTCATCAACTGCCGGGCGGTAAAGAAGCTGAACTCCGGCAGCGATACCCTGACGACGCCCTCCTGTAGTCTCCCCTCCAGCGGGTCAAACTCCCAGCGGGTGGTGATAATCACCTTGGACTTGGTGGACAGGCCGTTCAGTAGGTGATTGAGAAAGCCCGCTAACTCCGGATCGGCCACCTGCCGTTCTTCATTGAGAATGGACTCACAGTTATCTAAGATTAGCAGTAGTTTTATCTGGGTCAGGATCTGGAGCAGCACATCAGCCTTAATTTGCAGCGAATAGGGCCCATTCAGATACCGGTTGAATTGGTGGATGCCCGCCAGCATCAGCATAGAGTTTATTTCGCCCAAAAGCCCTTCCGCCGTGGTGTTCGGGGTGCATTTTATCGCCCTGATACGGTGTTCAAAATGTCCCTTCATGCGCTCGGCGACCGTGGTCGCCAGCACGCTTTTCCCAATCCCGCCGAAACCATGGATGATCGCCAGCCGCTTACCGTCAGACTTGAAACCGTCCCGGATCAGCCTGATCTCCCGGCGCCGTCCCACAAACCCGGCTCTCATCACGCTCACGCCGCCGTAAGCTATCGGCCTGATGTCGATCTCTCCCGCCTCACGCGGCTTCATGCCGGTCAGATTCAGGCACTCCGGGTCGTTCAGGAACAATAAGGGAGTGGCAAAATCCGCCCGATTTGAGTTCACGGCCAGGAGCATGGCGTTCCGGGCCTCGGCCATCGCCCCATCAATCCCCATCTTGCGGGCAATAGCCCGGTAAAACCTCCCGGCAAACAGGATGGCGGAGTCATCGAGAACACTTAACCGCATGGCCACTACCGCCGGAATCTTCTTCTTTAGCAGAGCACGGGCCATGTCGCAGTAGATTTCGTTGTCAGATGTGGTCGCCGTCTGGCAGGCAGATAAGGTCACCAGCCGCAGGGAGGGGTAGTCTTGGATCAAACGGGCGAACTCCTCGTTGTTCACAAAACGTTTTCTGCCCTGCGCATCCTCCATCAAGAGATACCCATGCTCCCGGCCCCACTTATCCTTAGCAAAACATCCATGTCCGGTAAAATGCAGGATATGATAATCCTGCTCCAGCAGATAATCCCGCACCGCCTCAATGGATGCGGTATCACAACAGACCGTCTCCAGCAGGTTCTCCTTCTCCAGCGGCTCGAAGGCATGAGATAACGTCTCCATCTCCCGATCTATATCCAGCCGCCTATGCTCCTCTAAATCCAGCGGGTTGGAGATGACAATCAGCGCCCGTAACGGACCTTCCGGCGGATCACAGGGTTGGAACTCAATTCCGGACGGAAACCGTGAGAACGGCTTACTGGGGTGAGCGGAGATAAAATCCTCCCCGTCATGGAGAAACTCCCAGGGGATATTCTTCAACTCCTCCGGCTCAATCCGCAGCCGGATGCGCACGCCTCCATCCTCGGTATACCGCCTGAATTTCTCCCGCGCATCTCCCTGGAGGGCGGTATGAAACAACTCCCTGCCGAACTGCACCGCCAGACCCCCATCACCCCCGCCAGGCGCAAGCGACAGCTTATCCAGCTGTCATCAGCCTCTCACTAAAGGTCAGCCGGTCCAGTTCCAGGGTAAAGTCACACTGCCAGCGGTTATTAGAAGGCCGATGGCTCAGAGTGGTTTGATACTTATGCGCCTCAGACCCTTCTGTAATTAAAATCTCCAGCTCGTCCATTGCCCAGCTCCCGCGCTAAATTGTTTGCCTGTTTATATTACAGGTAATTATATATTAACGGTAATATTTGCACAAGCCCGGGGAACTCCCCCCAATCCACAACCTTACCACCGATCACTTTTTTGGAACTACAGAGAATTAACCGCAGAGGACGCAGAGAAACGCAGAGGTAAAATTCCAGATGTCAAAATCCAAACCAGGTTTTACCCGAATAATTCGGGATCATAAACACGCTCGGAGTTGGTCGCTTTCATAGCGGGAGTTTTCGGTGATTTGTATGAGCCATTTTGTTTTTTGACCGTTATTCTATAAGTAGCTGTATTTAAATAACATCATTAATGTTTACCGTGAATTTATGAATAATCCGGGTTTAGGCTTCAGGCTTCATATAAGTCTTTGGGCCAAAAGATTTTAGCCCGAAACCTGTTTGTCATTTCTCCGCGAACCTCTGCGTCCTCTGCGGTTTAATAATCCTTCTATCATTAAAAGTGATGAGTGGTAAGGATCCACAACAAAAATGATTGACAGAGAGCCTTATTAACTCTATACTGTTGGGACTAACGGTCTTTTTGTTTCACGGGGGATAAAACTTTTTATAGGATGGGGATAATGCCGGAAACTAAATTTATCGAGACGGATTTACTTATTATCGGCGGGGGAACGGCCGGATGTCTGGCGGCGGTGGAAGCTAAGGAGCGCTCGCCTCAGACGGATGTGCTGATCATGGAAAAAGCCCATATTGACCGCAGCGGATGCCTGGCGGCCGGAATGAACGCCATCAACGCCCATATCAATCCCGGCGAGACACCGGAAAGTTTTGTGCGTTATGTCAGAGCTGACGCGAGGGGTCTTATTCGCGAAGACCTGACCCTCTCCATAGCCCGCGAGCTGAACGCCCAGGTTAAAAGGGTAGAGAGCTGGGGGCTGCCCATTCTGAAAAGAAAAGACGGCTCTTATCAGCCCCGGGGACGCTGGAATGTCAAAATCAACGGCGAATCTCTGAAAACCATCATCGCCCAGGCAGCTAAAAATGCCGGCGCGAAAGTAATCAACCGGGTCGTGGCCACCGGATATCTGGTGCATGGGGAACGAATAGCGGGCGCCTGCGGCTTGGGGGTGAGGGATAGCAGCCTCTATGTAATAAAGGCCAAGGCTGTTATTTGTGCCACTGGAGGCGCCTCAGGTATTTATAGGCCCAACAATCAAGGGGACGCCCACCACAAGATGTGGTATCCGCCCTTTAATACCGGCGCCGGTTATGCGATGGGTATCCGCGCCGGAGCGGAGATGACCGGTTTTGAGATGCGATTCATCGCCTTGCGGACTAAAGATGTGATCTGCCCCACGGGGACATTGGCCATCGGCTTCGGCGCGCCTCAGATAAATGCTCAAGGCGAACAGTTTATGGCCACCAGGTATGCGCATCTGGGCGGACATAGAGCGCCTACCCCGTTACGGGTCTATGGGCCGGTCAAAGAGGTAAAAGAAGGCCGGGGCCCCTGCTATATGGATACCCGGCATCTCAGCGAAGAACAAGTTCGGGATCTGAAGATGGCCTACCTGGATATGTATCCCAATATAGTTTTATATTGGGCGGCCAACAATATTGATCCCCGTAAAGAACCGATAGAAATCTGCGGCACCGAGCCTTATATAATCGGCGGGCACACCCAATCGGGGTATTGGATTACAAAAGAGCGGGAGACAACCTTAGCCGGACTTTATGCTGCCGGCGATGTAGCCGGAGGTTCGCCATATAAATTTGTATCCGGCTGCTGGGCCGAAGGAGTATTGGCGGCCAGATCGGCGGTAAAGTATATGGAGACCGCCCCTAATGTGGAAGTGGAGGCGGCCCGGGTGGAACATGAGAGGAACAGAATCTACGCCCCGTATGTCCGTCAGCAAGAAGTTGGGGATGGAGTGACGCCTAGGGAGATGGAGGAACGCCTCCAAAAAATCATGGATGAGTATGCCGGCGGCGTATCAGTGTTTTACGAAATAAATGAGGAGCGATTATTGGCAGCCAGAAGGAAGCTCGAAAGCCTCCAGGAGCAGAAGCAGTATTTGATCGCCTCCGATCCGCATCAACTGATGCTGGCTCATGAAGTCATAGACCGTATAGATGTAGCCCAAGTGCTGGTGGAACATCTGCTGTATCGGAAGGAAACCCGCTGGCCGGGCTTCCAGACCAGGCTGGATTATACTCACCGGGACGATATCAACTGGTTAAAATTTGTGAACTCCCGCAGGGATGGAAAGACCGGGGAGATCAAGATGCTGGAGCGGCCTTATAAGCAGATTGTCCCCGGCGATAGGTACCTAGGATAAATATTGGAGAGACATTAATATGGGAATAATTGTAGATCTTAAGCGCTGTAATGGTTGTAAGCAATTTGATGAACCGAAGTGTGTGCAGAATTGTCCTGGGGATTTACCCGCTATAGACGCTAACACGGGTAAAGCATACATTAGAGACAACTCTGACTGTTGGGACTGTATGGTATGCGTAAAACTCTGCCCCATGATGGCTCTCCAGACAAAACTTCCTTACCAGCTTGCCAATTATAAAGCCACCTTAATTCCCAAGGTATATAATGACCATATACATTGGGTTTGTACAGATGCGGAAGGACGGATTGAAGAGTTTGATATCAAAACCAAGGAAGTTTGAGGTTGCTGTCTGTGGTCTGTTAGGGCTCGTCATGAAATAATTGCAGCATTCTGAGATTGCTTCGGCAGATACGGCCTGCCTCGCAATGACAGTTAAGGCGGCCCCTTAGTTGTCATTGCGAGCGAAGCGGAGCAATCTAGTGCTTAATTGCAATACGGTTCACTTAAGCCAAATTGGCCTGTAAACGTTAGGAATAATCATTTTGTGTCAATCCCGCGAAAGCGGGAATCCATAGGTTT
>QIEW01000213.1 GCA_003230535.1 bacterium | reverse complement strand
GGACAGAAAGAGCCTATCCGCATATTCTCCCCCAGGTCCCGAATTAAATCCAACTCTCCGTTCTGGGTTTGGCCCCGCCTTACCCTTTCCAGCAGTTTCACCATCCACATGGTACCTTCCCGACAGGGAGTACATCTTCCGCAAGACTCATGGGCAAAGAATTCAGCGACGGAAAGTGCGGCTCCCACCATGCAGGTAGTCTCATCCATCACAATTACCGCTCCCGAACCCAACATTGTGCCCGCCAGACTCAGGCTCCTAAAATCCATCTTTATATCAAATTGATCCGGGATGAGACAAGAAGTGGATGTCCCGCCCGGCAGGACTGCTTTAGGTTTACGATTTTCCCTTATTCCACCGGCAAAATCATAAATCAACTCCCTCAAGGTCACCCCCATCGGCAGCTCGTAGTTCCCAGGCCGGTTGACGTGACCGCTGATCGAGAAGATTTTGGTTCCCGAACAATCAGGGAGACCGTAGCCCTTAAACCATTCATCCCCATTCGCTACGATCAGAGGCACATTAGCCAGTGTCTCCACATTATTTACGCTGGTAGGCTTAGCCCAAAACCCTTCATTTACCGGAAACGGCGGTTTTAACCGGGAGCGGCCAACCTTGCCCTCCAAGGATTCCAATAATGCCGTCTCCTCGCCGCAGATATAAGAGCCCGCCCCCGAGTAAATATTAATATCAAAGCTAAAATCCGAGCCTAGGATGTTTTTGCCTAAAAAACCTTTCGCCTCCGCCTCCCATATAGCATCCAGCAACCGTTTCACCCCCAGCAGATACTCTCCCCGGATATAGACTGTGCCGTACTCCGCTCCTATGGCAAAACCGGCGACGGCCATTCCCTCCAGCACCGCATGCGGATCGCGCTCCAGAATGTCGCGGTCCTTAACCCGGCTCGCCTTCATCAGCATTACAGATAATATACTTCGGTTTTTTGTGGTCGGCCGAACAGAACTGCCACTTCATTCCGGTGGGGAAACCCGCTCCGCCCCGACCGCGCAGGCCGGAATTCTTTATCAGGTCGATTACCTCTACCGGCAGCATGTCCTTAAGCGCCTTCCGCAAGGCCTGATAGCCGCCGCCGCTCTGATAAACAGCAATATGCTCTGAATTCGGCTTATCTATATTCCTTAAAACTATCCGCGTCTCTGCCGGCAAGTTTTCCTCTCCTTCAATTAATTCCGGGAACCAGAACCCCAAAGAACAACCAATGCCAAAGCCCAAATGTCAAAAATTCGGCATTGGGATTTTGAATTTTATTTGGACTTGGGGCATTGCCCTTTTGGATTTTGAGATTTGACATTTATTTGGGGATCACATATGTTCATAATAATTATCGGACCCTAATCCTATGAACCTCCACCAAAAGCAACTTTCCTTTGTAATGATCCATATCAGAGCAGGCAGACAAATAACCTTTCAACCTGCTAATAAGCGGTATAATAATTTCCGGATGATTTCTCACTTGCAGGGCAATGATACCCTTGTAGTATGCTGGAGGATAAGTCACTATATCGGCAAAATCTCCATTCAAAGAAATTAGAACAGCATCAAGTTCCTGTGCTTTCGAGATCACCACCAAATCTGCCGAATCTGGGGGAATGTAATCCCTCAGCCGTAAAACTTCACAGCCTGCGCCTCTGAGTGCTTGGACTATAAAATTGGGAATACAGTGGTCGGCGAAAAACCTTAACCTCATGCAACGGCAACCTCAAATTCTGATAACTCACGAGCATAATCCAAACAAGCAACGATCCGTTCTTTGGTGAGGTCGGGGAACTCCTTTATAATTTCTTCGGCAGTGTTACCCGCCGCCAAATATCCCAGAATAAGACTAACCGAAATCCTGGTCCCTTTGATACGCGGCTTACCCCGCAACACATCAGGTGTGCTTACAATGGTTCTCCAATCTGTTTGCATTTTATCCCTCTGCTACAACAGCCCATAACTTTCCTCTTGTTCTAAAAGCCAGAAAGGAAAAAGGGAATCATAACCCTTTCAGGACTCAGCGTTTACCTATTAACAAACCACTTCATTGGTCTTATATCTTCTTGAGGGGGTGCCCCATCATAAAGCCACTTAATAGTACCGTCGGTTGCCAGACGAGTTATCCTATGAATTAGTTGCCCTGGACCCCACTCTTGATATGTCATCTGCCAAGCCCCAACAATACTTTTGTCTGCGTTAATGGTAACGCCTTGTACGAAAAATGAGACTACGCTAGAATCAGGATGCGTAATTATCACTTTTATATCAGCGCCACTTTTGATGGCGGTCCCTAGTTTATTAAGACTGCCATTAATCCTCTGTCCATTTTCATCGTGTTCATACGCTAATTCCCAATTTCTCTGGACACCTGCATAAACAACTGCTGATGATAAACTGATGATAAAAGTAACGAAACAACAAATGACGCAACCACCAATTTGACAACTAAACCCTTTCTTCTCATTTCTCGCCTCCTGTTAACGTAAGCATTAGTACACCTCATCATGTTTTCCTATATCTACGAAGACCACCCTGGCCTCATCCGCAAAATAGAACACCACTCGCACATCATACTCCACATGGAAGCTCCACAAATCCTTTAGTCTTCCCGATAGCTTGTGTGTTCTCAAATTTTTGTTGAAAGGGTCATGTATGAAAAGCTCCACCTTTTCCCAAAACTTGGCCTCTAACTCTTTTCGTCCCTTGACCCTTTTCTTGTATGACCTTTTGAATGGGAAGCTGAAGCTAACCTCGGTCATTCTTCCAGCGTGTTCCTGAGTCTGCCGATGTCAATTGAAAACTCCAACTTACCTTCACCAAGCTCTTGCAGGCTCTGTTGGTAGTTTTTATAGATTTCTTCCCTTCGTTCTTCAACCAAGAATCGACTCCTCTTTTTCTTCTGTTGATAGCTTTTTGACCTCGTCTACTAGACTGTCAAAACGCAAGCTCATGAGAGACTCCTTACTTTGGGTTCTCACATAATATTCTATGGAGTTCCTTCAAATCTTGTTTTGTGCAGTCAGGTCCTCAGACCTGACTGGTATTTGGGGATGTCAGATTTACTGAATCTGACATCCCCAAAATTTGTTTATCAAAATCAAATAGCTTAAGCTTAGTCTTCTGCATACTGAGATAATACCCGGCGCACTTTCGCCGGAGTGAGATTCCCGTGGAGCTCGCCGTTTACCAGCATGACCGGTCCCTGGTCACAGGCTCCCAGGCAGGATGTAGTCTGCAAAGTAAATTGTCCGTCGGGAGTATTCTGTCCTACTTTAATGTCTAAATGTTTTTCAGCGACAGAAACAATATCTTCCGCTTCCAAGATATAGCAGGAAAGACAATTACAGATCAGAACGACATTCCTGCCTACCTGATCCAGATGAAACAATGTATAGAATGAAGCGGTTTCAAATACATCCACCGGCGATAATCCCAGGAGCTCAGCCACATCCGCCAAGACATCCTCCGCCAAAAAACCTTGCTCCTCCTGAATCCGGTGCAGAATAGGCAGTAACGCCCCCCGCTTATAGTGGTATTTACGGGATAATTGCTTTAGTTCTTCCTGCTGCTCTATGGTTAGGGTCACTTTTTTACCTTCACTAAGGATTGGGGCGTTAGTCCTTGCTGTTCCATCTCCCGCCGCTCTTTTTTCCATTTCTGACCGACCTGGAGCATATCTTTTTTATGTAACTCCAGGTCCCGGCGGCCATATTGAGCCAGCTCATAATAACCGGTATTGATTAGGGCCTTTACCGGACAAATTTCCACGCACCGGCCACAAAAGATACAGCGGGGCATATTATAAAGATAATCGTCTACATTTTTCTTGCCGGTCTGAGGATCGACGGAGGAGATTATATCCAAGGCGCCGCTGGGACAGACCCGAATACATAAGCAACAACCTACGCAGAGGTCTTTCTCTTCCGCTTGCGGGTCATAAACCAGCGCCACCTGCCCGCGGAAACGCTCCGGCATGATCCAGCGCTCCTCGGGATAGCGCATGGTAACGGGCTTGCTGAACATGGACTTAAAGGTAAGCCACATCCCTTGCATGATCTCCCATAAAAAGAGCCGCTCCAGCGAATATTTTAACCCGGTTTCCTTTTCCTGTGCCATAATTTATCTAAATAACATTAATAAGGCGATGGGATCGGACATCCTTTTAGATGCCTACTCTTACTTCTTTTAAGGTTGTCTCTTCTTGGTAGAAATGTTTAGAGCAATAAGTTACACAGAATAAGCTCAATATGAATGTAATCAGATAATAGAAAATAAGATTATGTTGGAAATCAAGGACCTTATACAGGCCGGTAAGCAGAATGCTAAGCAGAGTGAGAGGCAGAAGAATTTTCCAGCCGAAATACATTAGTTGATCGTAGCGCACCCGGGGCAGAGTGCCTCTAAACCAAATTACCAGAAACACAAATAAGAAAACTTTTAGAAGGAACCAGCCCGCCGCCGGAACAACATCCAGGAAGGCCAGAAACTCCACCGAGGGGAAAGGCCGCTGCCAGCCGCCCAAAAACACTACCGCTGAGATAGCGCCAATCAAGATAATGTTTATATATTCAGCCATTACGAAAAGGGAAAATCCCATCCCACTGTATTCGGTGAAAAAGCCGTTTACCAGAGAACCTTCATCCTCAAGCATATCAAAGGGAATCCGCTGCGTTTCGGCTGTGCCGGCCAACAGGTAGCAAACAAAGGCTACCGGCTGAATAGCTACAAACCATAATCCCTGCTGAGCCTGTGCCGAAACAATTTCGGTCAACCGAAACGACCCGGTCAGCATTACGACGCCCACTAAAGATAATATCAGAGGTAACTCATAGCTTAACATTAAAGCTACCGCCCGCATCGCCCCCAACACCGAATATTTGCTGTTGGAAGACCAGCCGCCAATGACTATCCCGAAAGTTCCCAAGGAACTTAATGCTAAAATTAATACCAGGCCGATATTTATATCAGTAATATATCCCTGACCAGAACCCCAGGGAATGACTGCAAAAGGCGTAACCGCAAAGATCAACGATATTACCGGCGCCATTAGGAATAACTGTTTATCTGCACCCGCCGGAATTACTAACTCTTTGGTCAGCAGTTTGATCCCATCGGCAATAGGCTGAAAAATTCCATGCCAACCCACCCGCATAGGGCCGTGGCGCACCTGCATCCGGCCTAAAATCTTGCGTTCGAGCCAAGATATAAACCCCACCATGACCATTAAGAGCGTGAAGACAGCTATAATTTTTATCATGGTCTCCATTATTTATCAACTTCTCCCAGCACCATGTCAAACCCGCCCAGAATAGCGGCCAGATCGGCTACCAAGCGTCCCTGTGCCAACTTGGGAACAATCGTCAGGTTGACGAAAGTGGGCACGCGGATAAACAGGCGGTAAGGCCGGTTAGTCCCATTACTAAACAGATAAACGCCAAACTCTCCCCGGGCGCCCTCCACCCTGGCATAGACTTCGCCGCGGGGCGCGTTAATTCCTTCCGAGGCCAAATAACAGTAGTGAATAAGAGTCTCTACATTGTCAAAAATTTTATCTTTAGGCGGCTGAAATATGCGCGGATCTCTGGTCATTACCTCGCCTTCGGGGAGCTTCTCCAAGGCCTGAATTACCAGCTTGGCGCTTTCCCGAAGCTCAACGAGCCGCACTATATAGCGGTCATAAGTATCTCCCGTATCTCCCGTCGGTATATCGAATTTTAATTCCGGATATACCAAATACGGGTCATTCTTCCGCAAATCAAACGGCACTCCACAACTTCGCAAGGTCGGCCCGGTAAACCCATAATTTATGGCTTCCTCAGCCGAGACGATACCAACTCCTTTCGTTCGGCCTAAAAATATCCGGTTTTTCTTCAACAGGACATCATAATCCTTTATTTTCTCGAAGTAGCTTTTCTCCAGATACTCTACGGCGCGATCTTTAAACTCTGGGGGTAAGTCTTTGCCTACTCCCCCGATGCGGAAATAATTGTGGGTCAGCCTGGCTCCGGTAACCATCTCAATTAAATCCAGGATATTCTCCCGCTCCCGCAGGCAATACATAACCGGAGTGATGGCTCCCAAGTCAATTCCGAAAGCTCCCAGCCATAATAGATGACTGGAAATTCTGATCAACTCCATCATAATGACCCGGATATACTGGGCTCTCCGGGGCGCCTCCACCCCCATCAGCTTTTCCACCGCCATCACAAAAGCGCAGGTATTGAAAAACGGGCCCAGGTAATCCAGCCGGTCGGTAATGGGAACAAACTGGTCATAAGTCTTGTTTTCAGCCAGTTTTTCAAATCCCCGATGGAGATACCCGTAGTGGAGCTGGGCGTACCGAATATACTCCGAATCCAACTGAAGCAAAACCCTCAACACCCCGTGAGTACTAGGGTGCTGCGGCCCAAAATTTAACCAGAGGTGCCTTGTGCCGGTTGTTCCTAATGTCTCGACTGGTTCTACTGTCTCAGGCATATTTCCCACGATCTTTTAAACGATAATCTTTACGGAGAGGATGTCCCCGCCAATCTTCAGGCATATAAATCCGTCTCAGATCCGGATGCCCTTCAAATTTTATCCCAAACATATCGTAGACTTCATCTTCCTGTAACTCGGCGCTCCGCCAGACGGGCGTAACCGAAGGGACAGACAACGCCCCTTTATGCCCGGGAGCCAGGGGAAGTTTTAGGCGCATATGTCTCCCCGTCTCCACGGAAAAGAGCTGGTAAATTAACTCATACCGGCAGCCATGTTCCGGCTGTGGTTTATAACGGAGATAATCTATGGCGGTAACAAAGGAGAGATAATTAAAACCGGTAGCGGGCTGGTCATGCAAAAAACGGCACATTTTCAGGAAATCAGGCTTGCAACTCTTGTCAAGGGTAACAATAGTTTCCCCCAACACTACTTTTGTGCTTCGAATTGATTCTCCAAATTCCTGTTTAAGCAACTCCACTAACTGAGTAGAATAATCCTGCGAGGACAGAAGGACCTCCCTTCTTTTACTGAGATAGCCAGGCAGTAAGCGGCCTGCTCCGCGCCCACAATACTTATGGCCAATAATCACTATTTATTCTTATTACACGGCCCCTCACTATTTCCGCGCCTCTCCGGCTGTTCTCTCAGGTACGAAGGGTTTAGGCCAGCTTATCTATCTTAACCAGCTGCCCGGGCTCAGGGACCATATAAGTTGCATGCCGGCCGCCTCTTCCCTGGTCAATTTTTTCCTGAAGCTTAATTAACCCATACAAGAGCGCTTCCGGTCGGGGCGGACATCCCGGGACATATACATCAACTGGAATAATTTTATCCACTCCCTGGAGCACTGCGTAAGTATCAAACACACCGCCCGCGCTGGCGCAACTCCCCATAGCGATTACAAATCGGGGTTCGGCCATCTGATGATAAAGACGCCGGGTAGGTCCGGCCATCTTCAGCGAGACGGTGCCGGCTACAATCATCAAATCCGATTGCCTTGGGGTTGGCCGGAACACCTCCGACCCGAACCGGGCGATATCGTATCTGGGAGCAGCGGCTGAGATCATCTCAATAGCACAGCAGGCCAGCCCAAAAGTAAACGGCCACAAAGAAGAGCGGCGGGCCCAGTTAATTAACCATGCCAGCCGAGTAGGAACCACATAAGGAGGCAGCGGATGTTCAGAAAGGGTCATCTTTAATACCTCCACTCTAAGGCGCCTTTTGCCCAGGTATAAGCCAGACCGATCACCAATACCAAGATAAACAATACCATCTCAATAAAAGCAAACAGGCCCAGTTGATCAAATACCAGCGCCCAAGGCAGGAGAAAAAGCACTTCTACGTCAAAGGCCAAAAAGAGCATCGCATACACATAGTAGCGGTGGCCCATATTTTCCCAGGCGTTCCCTTCAGACGCTATTCCGCACTCATAGGCCTCCAGTTTTTCCGGATAAGGCCGGTTGGGGCGGAAAATTCTCCCGACAATAAGCATCATCGCTCCTGATATTCCTCCGAGCAACATAAGCATAAACATCGGAGAATAAGCCGCCAACCCCTGAGACGCCATCGGATATCACCCCTGTTAACTAACCTAAAATGTACAGTTATATATATTGCACAGAATAACCATTATTCAAAGCCAGCTTTTACAAAACAGCTAGTTAGTAAAACCAGAGACAATTTTAAACCATTGTTTTATTATTGTCAATAAAAAAATGCGTTCATACCTAAAACAGGGAGGGAAAATTTTGTCCCCCTGCTCACCGGTCACAGTCAAATTTCAAATATGACGGCCTCGTAAAAAGTTAAAAAGCGCCGATTTTTGTCATTGCGAGCGACGAAGCGAAGCAATCTCAAATTTAATTACAAATCAATGGGATTGCTTCGGCGATAAACCCGCCTCGCAATGACACCCGGGACTTTTTACGAGTTCATCAAATATTATTGGTAAGCTTTTATAAAGCTGGTTATAGTGTTATACTACCTTCTACCAAAAGCTTATGGAACGTTCCAAAGAAGTCATCGGATATCTAAATTCAAAGTTTCGGCGACGACCCTTTTTCGCCATCTACCGCCTGACGCGGCGCTGTAACTTGCGCTGTCGTATGTGTTGCGTATGGGAGAAGCATGGGCAGAGCCGCGAACTTGACCTGGACGAGGTCCCCCGCATTGCCCAGGCCCTAAAAACTCTGCAAGTACCATATGTACTCTTTACCGGCGGCGATCCCTTTTTCAATCCTCAGCTTCCGGAAATCATCAGAATTTTCAGCGCAGCCGGTTTTCATACGCGCATTGAATCCAACGGCGGCCCTCAGGTAACCCAAGAAAAGCTCGAGGCTGTCATCCAGGCGGGCATCATCGACTATTCCACCTCCCTGGATACTCTGGACCCGGCCAAGCAAGACTGGCTTTGCAAAGGCCAGGGCGTTTGGAACCAAGCCGTGGAAAAACTGCGCTATGCTATAGAACATTTCCCTGGAATACTGCCCCATGTAAACGTGGTGGTTTCCCGGCATAACCTGGAGGAACTGCCGGATTTGGTCAAATTTTTGGATCAACTGGGGGCTTACAGCACCTTGGTCCCGGTAGTCCTGGGCGACGACCAATGGCCCGCCCAATTCAGGGGCTCCGACGAGAGCCTCTCTTTTACCGAGGCGGATAAGGCGCGGGCGCCCCTGATCTACCAAGAGCTCATCCGCTTAAAACAGCAAGGATATAAGCTGCTAAACTCTACCCGTTTCCTCCAAGACTCTGTGGGCTGGATAAGAAACGGACGGATGGATTGGTCTTGCGATGCCGGCCAGCTTTACCTGGAGATTTACCCCGATGG
>QIEW01000502.1 GCA_003230535.1 bacterium | reverse complement strand
CGCACCAACTACCTGGTGAATGATATTTTAGCCGGAGAGTATACCAGCGCCTTCAAGGGCCGCGGGATGGAGTTTGAGGAGGTGCGCGAATACATAATCGGGGACGACGTGCGTAACATAGACTGGAATGTTACCGCCCGCATGCATAACATACCTTACGTAAAGGAGTTTCGGGAAGAGCGCGAGCTTACGATGATGTTGCTGGTGGATGTAAGCTCCTCCGGACAATTCGGGACATACCACAAATTAAAGAATGAGGTGGCGGCGGAGGTTGCCTCCGTCCTGGCTTATGTCGCCGTTAAGAGCAATGATAAGGTAGGGCTAATTGTTTTCTCAGATAAAATTGAACAATATATCCCCCCCAAGAAGGGGCGCGCCCATATCTGGCGGGTAATTCGCTCAATTTTGAGCTTCAAACCGGAGGGTGTCCAGACAAACGTTTCTGTCCCCCTGGAGTTTTTAACTAAAGTGGCCCACCGGAAGACGGTGAGTTTCCTGATCTCTGATTTTATTGCGGAAGATTTTAAAAAAGCCTTACAGATGGTTAAGAAAAAACATGACTTGATTGCGGTTTCCGTGGTGGACCCCAAAGAGTTGGAATTACCCGGAATAGGGTTCATTGAACTGGAAGACGCCGAAACCGGTGAAACGATTTTAATCGACACTTATGATACTAATACGACCCAAGGCTTTAAACTAATCAATGCAAAACAGCTGGCTGAAAGGGAGCGTTTGTTCCGTTCCCTGAATGTAGACCATATTCTGATCCGCACCGACCGCTCCTATATTGACGTTATTATCCGGTTTTTCAAGCTGCGGGAAAAAAGGAGGTAAATAATGAATGCTGCATCAAATAAGCCCGGACGGCGGCCAATATTTGATCGACGGAGCATATTTTTCTCGATAGCCGTGCTTATTCTATTTGTTGTTCAGGGATTATTCTTCTGGTTTAAACCGGCAACCGGCAATTCCAGCGCCGGTTCCGGCTGGAGCGCCAACCTGCGGGAATTGGGAAATAAGCTGAAAGGGGTCGGGGTAACGGAAGAAGCGCTCCTACAATATGAGCGCTATCTGGAGCAAAACGAGGTACCCGGTCCCGTGCGGGCAAACATATCCTATTCCATGGGGAAAATCTACCTGGAGTTGGGTAAATATGATAAGGCGTTGACTTGGTTTTATCAAGTGGAACTGGCCGACCCTGATACCGACCTGCGGAGCGAGGTAGGGAGTAAGATTGTAAACTGCCTGGAGCGATTAGGTAAATTTCAAGCCGCCCAATATGCCCTGGGCGCCAGATCCTCATTGGAACCTCAAGCCAAAGAAAAAGGCGGCGCCGTGGTAGCCAGGATCGGCCGGGACGAGATTACGTTGCCGGAACTTGACGAGGCGATTTCTCAATTGCCGCCATGGATGGCTGACCAGTATAAGGATAAAGACAAAAAAGCGGAGTTTTTAAAAAAATATGTGGCGGATGAGCTGCTCTATCGTAAAGCGGTTAAACTGGAATATGACAAAAACACTGAAATAACCCGACAATTACAAAGTATTCTCAAGGAGCTGGTAGTACGAAAACTAATCGAGAAGGAAGTGAAGGCTAAGATCAAGATTGACGAAGAAGATTTGAAGAATTATTATGGAGCCCATAAGGATCAATACAAGGAACCGGAGCGGGCCAAGGTCAGCTTAATCAAGCTGAAAACCAAGGGAGACGCCGATAAGTCAGTTAAGGAGTTGAAATCGGGCACATCGTTTTCCGAACTGGCTAAAGTAAAATCGCTGGACGAGCCGACCCGCGGGAGGGGCGGTCAATTTCCAGGTTGGGTAACAAGAGGGCGGGACAGCTTAGGCATCGGTGAGGTGCCGTCAGTTTCGGACGCCATTTTCGGCCTTTCTTTAGGAAAGACCTCTTCCCCGATAAAGGTTGGAGATTATTACTACATTTTTCAGTTGGATAAGCACGATCCCGAAAAGCAAAAAACGTTGGATGAGATTAAGCCTCGCGTCGAGCATGATTATTCCTCGGTAAAATTCCAATATGCTTATCAGGATTTAATCCAGACCACGCTTAAGGCGGAAGACGTAAAGCTTTATCCGGAGGCCCTAAAATAACCCCGCACTAACAGCGAAGTACCGCAATGGTTTTGAGCAGGCTCACCAAAAAGTATATAAATAATAGCGTCATAATATTTCTGTCCCTGTCTTTATTTAGTTTCGGTTTTCTATTGGGGTGCCGGAATGAGGTAAAACAAGAGCAGGCCGAAGCGGAGCCGCGTCCTCCCGTAGAAGTTAACTCCGCCGTAGATAAAGCAGTCGCCACCACCGGCGATATACTAACTTACACCGTAACGGTGGATAGACTGCCGGAGGTGGAAGCATATATACCGGAAATCGGGGCTGAAATTACCGGTTTTCGGATTGTGGATATCGGCGCGGACGGGCCACAGGAGGAAGATGGCCGGATAATAACCAAGGAGTGGTATAAGCTTCAGGCGGATATTGTCGGTTCATATATTATTCCGCCGGTCAAGCTGACCTATAAGCTAAAACCGGCCGCAGAATATAAAGAAATGCAAACTAAGCAGATATTTGTGGAAATCAAATCAGCCATACCGACCGGCGAAGAACAAAAAGATATTATTGATATTAAACCGTTAGAAGAGCCGCAAATAGATTATGGGCTGTGGTCGGCAATAATCGGCGGGGCGGCAGCAGTGATTTTACTCATTGTGGGAGGAATTATCTATTACCGAAAGAGCAAACAGGCCGCCGAGGTTTATGTCAAGCTGCCGGCCCATGAGGTAGCCCTGGCCGAATTGAGCAAGTTAGGAAATGTGGAATACACTGATGCGCAAGAGATAAAAAAACTATATTTTAATCTCTCAGAGGTCTTTAGGAGCTATTTGGAGAACCGTTATGGCTTTCCGGCTACCGATTGGACTTCTGAGGAGATTACTTCCCATATAAATAAAAATCGTGAGTTGACCTTTGATCTGAAGGAGCAATCCAAATCATTTCTGTACAATACGGATGTAGTTAAGTTTGCCGAGTATACACCCGTGACGGAACAAATCCAGGATGAACTGAACCGGGCGGCTGGATTTGTGGAGGCCACCAGGGAAGTTGCGGCGGAGGAAGTGGAAACCGATGCGGTTTGAGGACAACTGGTTATTATTACTGGGGTTAATCGTTCCGCTGGTGGTCTATCATTATCTGAAATGGGGCAGCGGCGGGCAGCTAAAGTTTTCTACTATCAAGACCTTAAAACGCCTGAAAACCTCCCGGTCGGTTTACCTGCGGCATTCGTTGATTGTTTTCCGCTGTTTGTGTCTCTTATTGTTGGTAGCCGCGGTCGCCCGTCCCCAGTCCGGCAAGAAAACCACCGAGATTATTACCGAAGGGGTGGATATTATGCTGGTATTAGATACGTCAGGAAGCATGAAAGCCCTTGACTTTAAGGTAGGTGACGATCGGATTGACCGTCTGGAGGTAGCCAAAAGAGTAGTGGCTGATTTTATCAAGGGGAGGGAAAACGATCGCCTGGGAATGGTGGTTTTTGGGGAACAAGCCTTCACTCAATGTCCCTTGACGTTGGATCATGGGGTGGCGCTCAGCTTTCTGGACAAGGTTAAGATTGGTATGGCCGGCGATGGGACAGCCATCGGATCGGCAATCGGGACGGCTGTTAAACGCTTAAAAGATATAAAGGCTAAATCAAAAGTTATTATATTACTCACAGACGGTCGCAACAATATGGGGCGTCTGGGCCCCCTGAAAGCGGCGGAAATTGCCAAAAAATACAACGTTAAAATTTACGCCATAGGAGCCGGAACTACAGGTAAAGCTCCATTTCTGGTAAACACTTTTTTTGGCCCCAAATATGTTTATCAACAAGTAGATTTAGATGAATATACGTTAAAACAAATTGCCGGCATTACGGAGGGCCAATACTTTAGGGCTACCGATACTGAAAGCTTAGCAAAGATCTATGAGCATATTGATAGTATGGAAAAAAGCGAAGTAAAGGTCAAGGAATACATGGAGTATAATGAGCTTTTCCTCTGGCCGTTATTGGGGGCGTTGGCTTTCCTGATGCTGGAAATAGTATTGGCGAACACCAGATTTAGAAAGATTCCCTAGCAAGATGAAATTCGGCAACTTAAATTATTTCTACTTATTGTGGCTGATCCCGGCCCTGACAGCATTTTTTATCTATGCTTTTAGGGCTAAAGATAAGGCTATCGAAGCTTTCCTGACCCTTAATTTAGCCGGCAAATTAATGCCGAGGATCAGCCGCGGCCGGCAGAAATTTAAAGCGGCGCTACTTATCCTGGCGGTATTTTTCATAATCCTGGCTTTGGTCAGACCCAGGTGGGGTTTTCAGTGGGAGGAAGTCAAACGCCGGGGCGTAGATATAATCATCGCCTTAGATGTTTCCCAAAGCATGTTGGCCGAAGACGTAAAGCCCAACCGCCTCGAGCGCGCCAAGCGGGAAATAACCGACTTGCTCCAGATCCTCGAAGGTGATCGCATCGGCCTGGTGGCCTTTGCGGGGACGGCTTTTGTTCAATGCCCGCTGACCTTGGATTATGGAGCGGTAAGCATCTTTTTGGATTATTTAGACACCGATCTAATCCCTCTCCAGGGTACGGCTTTAGGGCAAGCTATCCGGACATCCACCAAAGCTTTCAGCTCGCAGGAGAGAAAATCCAAGGCCCTGATACTGATAACTGATGGCGAGGGACATGAAGGAGATATCCTGGCGGCTGCGGAAGAAGCTAAAAAGGAAGGAGTAAAAATCTTTGCTATCGGTATCGGCAAGGAGGGGGGCGCTCCCATCCCGCTGCCGGGCAGCTCGGGAGGTTTTAAGAAGGACTCCGGCGGCGAGTTGATATTAACCAAACTAGATGAGGTGACCCTCCAAAAGATAGCTCTTCAAACCGGAGGGAGCTATGTGCGCTCAGTTACCGGCAACCTCGATCTGGAAAAGATTTACCAGAAAGGGATCCAGGAAGGTATGGAACAAAAGGAACTTAAAAGTACCCGCCGTAAGCGCTGGGAGGAGCGTTTCCAGTGGTTTGCTGTCCTGGCATTCATTTTAATAGTTGGAGAGTCACTCTATAGCGAGAAGAAACGGGCTCAGTAATATGTTAACAGATATATCCAGGAAAGCGGTCGTTTTATATTTAGTGATGGCTTTCATCGGCATTTACGCTAATTCTGTGTCGGCGCAGATATTAAGCGGCAAGATAAAACGAGGGATAGAAAACTATAACCGGGAGAAATATGATGAGGCCCTAAAGGTTTTTATCGACGCACAAATAGAAGCCCCTGAAGATGCTCAGTTGAGCTATAATATTGGCAACGCATATTATAAAATGAAAAACTACGATGAAGCCGTAAGAAGTTTCCTAAATACCGCCGCCAAGACAAAGGATGTTAAACTGGAGGAAAAATCATACTATAATTTAGGAAATAGTTTTTATCGGCAGGGGAAGCTCCAGGAAGCGGCGGCATTTTACCAGAAAGCCCTGGAGCTCGACGCTAAAAGAAATCTGGAATTTGTAAGGGAAGAGATAAAACGCCATATCAACCAGGAAAAAGAGCGTCAGCAACAGGATCAACAAGAACAAGAGCAACAGGAGCAGGAGCAAAATCAAGAGCAGCAGCCGGATTCTGATCAGCAAGCCCAAGGAGAGCAGGATCAGGAGAAGCAGGAACAGCAAGATCAACAAAGCCAACAAGACCAACAAGGCCAAGAAGATCAACAGCATCAATCACAGCAACCACCTGGAGAGCAGGAAGACAAACAGGATGGAGAAAAACACCCTCAACAGGCGGGAACCGAAGGCGAAAAAGGGCAGGAAGAACATCAAACGCAAGCCGCTCAGGCTGCTGAGCCGATGAGTGATGAGGATGCTCAACGCTGGCTGAATTCACTGACGGAAGATAAGCGGGAATTCCTAAAACGGCAAATGAAAAACCTGCCCGGCAGAGGACATGCTTTAGGTAAGGACTGGTAATCGGCTGTCTGCCAAACTTGATGAACTCATAAAAAATCAGAAAACACACATTCTTGTCATTCACGTGCAAACGGGAATTTAGTGTTTTCAGGCAGTTAGTGTCAGGATGGATTCCCGCTTTCGCGGGAATGACACTAAATGATTATTCCTAACGTTTCCAGGCTGAAGTGAACCGTATTTTATGTGCTGTCGGGTCCTCAGACCCGACAGCCTGAAGTGAACCGTATGGCCCTTAATCCCCCTTTAATAAAGGGGGGCAGTGGGGATTTAAACCCGCCCGCAGGGCGCTTAGTTGACAATAAACAATGTATTGGATGAATAAAAAATTATGGCTGTTTCTTGCTATCCTAGCCATTCCCCTGATGGTCCAGGCGGCGCAAATAACACTTACCGCTTCAGTGGACAAAACTGAAGCTACCACTGAAGATACAATTTTGTTGACTGTGGCCGTTGCCGGGACTCAGTCCGCTCCTCGACCGGCGGTGCCCGCGCCTAACGGTATCGAAGTTAAATATTCGGGAAAATCATCCGAGGTCAGTATTGTCAATGGAGCGGTAAGCTCTCACATTAAATACAACTATCTTGTATTACCCCAGAAGGAAGGTAACTTTACCATTGGCCCGGCTTATATCGATATTGACGGGCGAAGGGTTAAAAGTAACCCTGTCAGGTTAATAATTTTATCCGCCCAAGCTCAGCCTACAGAGGATAAGCCATTATTTTTATCCGCCCAAGTTTCTAATGCTGCGCCTTATTATAATGAACAGATAGTATATACTATTCAATTCGGTCGGAGGCTAGAAGTTCTCAGCGCCACTTTAGATCCCCCTCAATTCCAGGACTTTTGGCTTGAAAATCTTGGGGAACAAAAACAATATCATCGGGTTATCGAGGGGCAAAATTACCTGATAACAGAGATAAAGAAAGCGTTATTCCCAACA
This sequence comes from bacterium, assembly GCA_003230535.1. Classification (GTDB taxonomy): domain Bacteria; phylum SZUA-182; class SZUA-182; order SZUA-191; family SZUA-191; genus SZUA-191. The sequence continues at coordinate 1,453 of QIEW01000502.1, read as the reverse complement.
AAAACGGGCAAAATAATCATTGAACCAACGGCGATTAACTGTGAAGTAATCCTTCCATCTAAGAGGCCCAGGAGTCGATCTGGGGGACATTTTTTTAACAATTTCTTCAGCGTATTTGAGCGGCGATCCAAAATGAAAATATTACATTCTGAGTCGATAGAACTCAATGTAAAACCTCTGCCTGAAAAAGGGAAACCGAAAAAATTCTCTCCATTAGTCGGGCAGCTTAAATTGAAAGCCAGCAGCTCGAAGAATAGCTTGGAGGCCGGAGATTCTACCACGGTAACAGTGGATTTAATCGGAGATGTTAATATTCGGGATGCCCAATTAGAAAACCCGCCGGGCATAGAAGATTTTAAGATTTACGACGATAAACCAACGATTAATATCACTCAGCGAGAAGATGTTATTATCGGGCAAAAAACGTTTAAAAAAGCCTTTGTGCCCCAAAAGCCGGGACAGCTTAAAATTCCTGGTTTTGCGGTTCCGTATTTTGACCCTAAAACCGCTGTCTATAAATTAGCCCGGAGCCGGCCTATTAATTTACAAGTATCGCCGGCCGCCGAAAAAGAAAAACTCCACGAAGTTGGCGGCCGGCCCAAAACGGCAGATCAAAAAGAAGCCATTAAAATACTGGGCCGCGACATTCTACCGATATTCACTGATACGGAAGCCTTAAAAGATGCGCGGATTAACCGGCGGGACTATATGGTCTATATTTTATTGTTTATGTTGCCGGGATTGGCTTTCCTGACGGTATTTTCCTTAAATATGCGCCGGGAGAAACATAAAAAGGACGCCGGCCTTCTACGTAAAAAGAATGCCTATAAAAAAGCCCTGAAAAATTTGGAAGGGACCTCCTCAATTTTGAAAAACGGACACCAGGCAAACTTTTACGCTGAAATCTCCAAAACAATAAAGGGATATTTAGGGGATAAACTCGGCCTGCCGGGGATTGCCCTCACCCCGCAAGAGGTCGAAGATAGATTGAATACCGCTGGATTTAATGGAGATTTAATAAAACAAATCAAAGAATTAATGGAACAATGCGATGCCTGTCAGTTCGGCTCCCTCTCCACCGGACACACCGAATGTCAGCTGGTGTATAAAAATACAAAACAGATGCTCAAACAACTGGAAAAAATTTTGAGGAGCGCCGGATGAACAGCCCTAAAAAAATTATTATAACCAGTTGCTTACTTCTGGGGATTATGCTGGTGAGCCTGGCATCAGCGGAGGGCAGAAGAGAAAGGCCTTCCGATTTAAGTGCGCCGGAAGCGTTTTTGAAAGCTAACGCGGCCTATCATGCCGGTAAATACCAACAGGCGGCCGATTTATATGAAGCGGTGGTTTTAGAGAAACAAAACGGTTATGTGTATTATAACCTGGGGAATTGTTATTTTAAGATGGGCCGGACAGGTAAGGCTATCATTAACTACCGCCGGGCGCAGAA
>QIEW01000435.1 GCA_003230535.1 bacterium | reverse complement strand
CTATTTCCTCTAATATCAAATTCCGTAAAATAGTAGGTGCCTGAACGCAACCACACTTCGCTTGAGCCGCCGCCTTTCAGCTCAAAATCCGTGCCATTGGCGCCTGTGAGACAATTGGTCTGCCTGCCTGCGGTAAACGGATCGCAATCAATCGTATTATTATCATTATCACCACTATTTATGACATCATTAATTCTGGCCACCATATCAATACCGCAAGGACAGGGATCCTCAATAAAGTTATAATTGGTGTAGATATCCCCATTAACCGTTATAATACCGTCAAGGGTTCCTCCTACATAAGTATTCTTATCAATCATGCCCCCACTAACTCCATATATATCGCCTTTTGCCTCTACCGACCCATATATTACATAATCATTTATATTTACATTTCCGTTGCTGGCCACGTTACCGTTATGCGCTATATTAGATCCCCCATATGAAGAGCTGCATGTCGGATCTGAGGGATCAGCACAGCCCAAACGGCTGTCATAGCTGTCTATCATCTTCTGATTTCCATGCACATTAACGTCCCCCTCACAGGCGCACAGCGCTTTACCAAATACCGGCTCTATGGTTTTATCCACCCTGAGCTGCAACGAACGCTCCTTACCGCCAAAGGAACCTCTGACAAACAGATCGCCTTCGGTCGGGCCAGGATGCCAGGTAAACCACACATCCGTGGTAGCGTTATCCGCTGTGGTAGCGGGGTCTCCATCTATATCCAAGCTGGTGAACTGCATCGCCGAATTATTAGGATATACGGAACCACCATTATTTCTCCCCGGCCAACTGGCCCATTCGGCCCAGTCTTTGAGCCGCAGCCGAGCGCGTTCCACCCCGGTTTCAGCCGCATACATGGCCTGCATATATTCGGCCTGATCCTCGCCTAAGCCGGTTTCCGAAACCGGCTTAGAAAGGAACACCGCCGCCGCAAGGGACATGAAAATCCCTAACAGCATGGTACTGATTAAGGCAAAGCCCCTTGTATCTCCAAGACAAGGAAACTTCGGCTTTAATCTGTCTTTATTATTAATTTTGGTGTTCATAATACACCGCCCCCTTCACTACCTTAAAAGATTTGCCGTTGCCTGATCCATTTATCTAATGCCTGATCCATTTATCTAAAGTACGTTCTATGAACCGGCGACTACATAAGATACTACTCGTTTCTACTTATTGTAATAAGATTGCCCCCGCTTCTTCCCTGCGCTCATAATGATTAGGTTTATTGAACAGCAGAAGCAATCTATCTCATTAGGTAACTTCAGCGTATAGGAAATTTCCCTTTTTTCAGTCCCTCTCCCCAACTTACATAAAAGCCCGCTGATTTGATCTTTACCCCCCTCATCCTAACCTTCTCCCCCAGGGGAGAAGGAATTATTAAACTCCCTCGCCCCTTGGGGGAGAGGGCTGGGGTGAGGGGGAATTTCCTTAGATGTTCTTTGATCTTTCGGCTCGAAAGTGTCAAGGGTAGCGTACCCCTTTAGTAGTTTCGGCCTGAGACAGGCCGAAACATCTTCTGACACCTCCCTAAACCGCCAGTCAGGTCTGAGGACCTGACTGCACAAAATGCGCTGTTGGTGTGGTGTAATACCAAGTTGCAATCAGATGGTTAACTGTCAGGTGGTAACACCTGACAGCACTTTATAGCTACATTTATGGTTTACAGTAAGTTGTGGTGGCGTCAGGAGTTACCTCCTGACGCAAATCTTTCATGTTTGATGGCAACTTGGTATAAAATGTGCTGTCGGGTCCTCAGACCCGACAGCCTGAATGAGTGGCAGGGAGGATTTAAACCCGCACCGACAGGACGCTTTGTTCATAAAAGTAATTATAGCGGATACAAGATACGGGAGCCGCTTACTTCTTCCTATTCCTGGGTTCTACCTGAGTAGTGAATGTCATCGTATTTTGGGCGCCCCCGGGATCTTGGAGGTCTGTAACCTTTAATGTAAGATTAACCCGGACTTGATTGGGGCCGTTTCCCGCATTCCAGAAATCTGTAAATGTGATATTATCCACTTCCGCCCGATACCCTCCAATATCATGGTCTCCCAGCAGTAACTCCATATTATTGAAATACTCCCCTACACCTCCTCTGCTTTTCCAGATTTCTTTCGCGCCATAATTATTATATTGCTCTCCCCAGATCCTGACATAACGCTGGGGCACTTTTCCTAAATCATACAATAACTTTTTATCCACCCGGAGCCAATTACCGCTATTTTGTTGGTACCAATCTTCAGCGCCATAATAGCTCCATATATCAATACCTACTCCGGCAATATCTCCTCCTTCCCGGATATGATTAGCAATTTCCTCTAAGATTACCGAGGCTTCCTGTTGTAAGTCCAGCTTAGAGGTGCCCTGACTGGCGAAGCTGGACATCTGGTTATAAAAACCAAAAATTCCCATAGATAAACCGACAACAATTATTGTTGAAACAATAAGTTCTACTATACCAAAACCTTGTTCGTTTTGAAGGTACATAGCGCCACCACCTTTTCTTAATTTTTTAGCAGCTAAGGAGTAGGGCGGTTCAAGCAAAGCGGAACCGCCAATAACATCCGCACTAGGATAGGCGGAACCGGCTTACGCCTTGTTCCACCCTACTAACTTTTTTTATAACTTAATAGGTAAAACAGGTCAACTCACCCCGCTAGGGTCGTGTCAAGCATAAATTATCGTATGTCTTCCCCCTCACCTCAATCCTCTCCCCCCAGGGGAGAGGAAGCTTAAGTCCCTTCTCCCCTGGGGGGAGGGAAGCTTAAGTCCCTTCTCCCCTGGGGGGAGAAGGTTAGGATGAGGGGGTAAATCAAGCGACATTTTAAAGTTGACGCAACACTAGGGTTTAGTAATTACCATTTGCATGACTACATTCCCGAAATTTACCACCCCAGCCGTAGCTTCACTCACGGTTACCAAAACCAAAAAACTACAGTTCGGCGGGGCACAGCCGCCGCCAGCGGTGTCCGTGTAATCCACTGGATCACCGTCAGCAATGGTTGCGTCGACAAAATTTGTGGTTACTGTCCGGCGGTGATTAGGGTAGCCGGTTACTGGATCTTCATCCGAATAAGGGTTTGTAGCGCCACTAATGGCGTAAAAATTTTCTTTTGACTGTAAAGCCTCAGAACGTAGCTCTTCGAGCTTTTGCTGCGCCAGGGTTGCCGCGATGCGTCTCTCTCCTTCGGAATTTATCATAGCTTGGCCGGTGGTTATTGAATGAATAAAAGCCAGCGAGATAAACAGAAATAATACTCCGGCAACCATTACCTCTACCAAGGTAACTCCAAGTTCGTTCTCTAAACGTCGAAAAATCTTCATAACTCTACCTCAATCCCTGGCATATTCCGCCAAGCTCCCGGCCCAGGTAAACCTGGGATTAGCGACAGCATTATAGCTATAAATTAAAGTATCGGTGGCTTCCATGCCTCCCGCTCTGCCTTGGGCGGTAACCATGAAGACATCGGCTCCTGCATTAGAAATTTCGAACTCAAAATTGGGCGCATCTCCGGTGTCTACCTCCAGACCATCGATATCATATATTCCATTTCCTACGGCGATGCTGACCCAACCTGCGGGGGTGCCGGCTACAAATGTTCCTAGTTGCTGCCGTCTCATCTTTTCGGCGGCGCTGATGGACAAAATTAACGCCTTAGCCGACGCTACTTGTCCCGAATTAAGAAATGCCGTATAAACCGGATAACCTGTCGCGGCCAAGATACCGATAATAACTATGGTGATTAACATTTCAATTAAGGTAAAACCTTTTTTATCGGGCATAAATTTTGAGTGCACAACCACATCCTCCGCGTTCTCAGTGAAGCTATTTGATTAACTGAAACCCTGCCAAAGTATTACCAGCAATTCCTATGCCGTAAATATTAACAGGGGAGGGGGGCTAATTAGTTGAATAAATGGGAGTTACAATATTTGAATTTCGGACATACAAACAATATCGGGCAGATATTCCGTATGCTTTAGGGCGGGATTTACGCCTCCTGATAATGCAGGGGAAAGTAACTTATACCAAGCAGCCCTCGAGATGTTAAAAAGTCCCTCTCCCCATTGGGAGACGGCTGGGGGGAAATTTATACTAAGTTGCGGTCACTAAGTTGCGGTCAAACACGAAAGATTTGCGTCAGGAGGTAACTCCTGACGCCACCATAACCTACTGTAAACCATAAATATAGCTATAAGGCGCTGTTATATAGGTGCTGTCAGGTGTTACCACCTGACAGTTAACCATCTGAGCCGCAACTTGGTATTATAGTTTATTGTTTGAAAGCGGTTCGGTATTAGGTTATGATTATAAAGGAAGCATATCTGTTCCAACATATATAACTCATAAATTGACAAGAGGCGGCATAATCTGCGAAAATTGGGGAAATCCCCAAAGATGATCGATTATAGAGGAGGCTAGGATGGCTGATAATTTTGGGAAAATACAAATAGCTCAGGGCGATATTACTACATTTCGGGTGGATGCGATCGTTAATGCAGCTAATAATTCATTACTTGGCGGGGGCGGTGTCGATGGGGCCATCCACCAGGCAGCAGGGAGGCAGCTCTTAGCCGAATGCCGGACACTTCACGGCTGCGATACCGGTGACGCCAAGATTAGCAAAGGCTACCACCTCCCGGCGCGGCATGTTATCCATACCGTCGGGCCTGTCTGGCGGGGCGGTAATCACGGCGAGCCGGAAAAGCTGTCGAGCTGCTATCGGCGCTGTTTTGAGGTGGCCCATGAAAACGGTCTCCATACGGTCGCTTTCCCTTCTATAAGCACCGGAATATATGGCTATCCCATTGACAAAGCATCGGTTGTCGCCATTAACACCACCAGAGAATACCTCGGGGAATACCCTGATATAGAGCAGGTGGTTTTTGTCTTATTTAGTGCGCGTGACTATCAGGTTTATGAAAAACATTTATCGGAAAACCCAGGGTAGAGGGTAATGTCCTATTTCAATTGACAAAAATATTTTCAGTCAATTACCAGCGACTTTGACGTAGTGGGGGAGGGATTGATTTTCACCTCAAGTTGTGTTTTAATCTAGAAGGTATAAAATATCTCCTTGCCCTAGGCGTATGTCGCTAACATGTATGGGTAAACGGTTCAATTATAAGTTATCCACTCTATAATTGGCTTTCGATTGGCGCATAAGAGACCTTAGGGCTACAAAAACAGCCACAAGGAGGGTTATAAAAGTGAGAGATTATGAGAGCTTGTTGGTTTTTAATCCGGACTTAGAGAACAAACAGATTGAAGATGAATTAGGTAAAATAGGGCCGCAGATAGAGAAAATGGGAGGGAAGGTTGTCTCGGTCGAACATATGCAGCGGCGTGATTTGGCATATGAAATTAACAAGCACAAAAAAGGATACTATGTATTAATACAGTTCCAGGGATTACCGGGATCAATAAAGGAACTGGAACGGTACTATCGTCTTATGGATTCTATTTTAAGGTCTATAACGCTGTTTTTGGAGCCGGCAATGCTGGCGCAAAAAGCAAAAGCTTTGAGCGAGAAAGAAGGGGAACATGATCAGCCTAAATAAGGTGTTTCTGGCAGGAAATCTAACTCGGGATCCAGAGTTGCGCTATACGCCGGGGGGGAACCCTGTTTGCAGCTTGGGCCTGGCTGTAAGTAACCGTTACCAGCAGAATAATGAGTGGAAGGAAGACGTTTGTTTTGTTGGTATAACGGCTTGGGGAAGACAGGCTGAAATTTGCAGCGAATATTTAAGTAAAGGAAGGTCGGTGTTGGTGGAAGGACGCTTGCGTTTTCATAGTTGGGAAACTGAAAAAGGGGAAAAACGCAGCAAATTAGAGGTAGTAGCTCAACGGATACAGTTTTTATCAAAACCGGGTGAGAAAGCTTCATCAGAAGATGTTTCCAGCTTCGATAGCGGAAATAAAAATTTAGAGGAACCCCCATTCTAGGGGAAATGTTTTTTCCTCTTCTATTTTTAACCCGAATAATTCGGGATCATAAACAGGCTCCCGTTGGTCGCTTCCATAGCGGGAGTTTTCGGTGATTTATATGAAAATTTTGTTTTTTGACCGTTATCTTGTAACTAGCTGTATTCAAATAACATCATCAATGTTTACCGTGGATTTATGAATAATCCGGGTTAAGGAGAAAATATGCCCGTTGTAAGAGAAAAAAGAATCAAATATAAAAGAAAAAAAATCTGCCGGTTTTGCGTCAACAATGTCAGATATATAGACTATAAGGAATTGAAGCATCTGCGGAATTTCACCACTGATCGGGGGAAGATAATTCCCCGCCGCATCTCTGGAAACTGTGCCTATCATCAACGCCAACTTACTACAGCGATCAAGCGGGCCCGGAATGTAGCTCTGCTGCCTTTTGTGATAGAATAAGTTCTTTTTACATCCGGACTTGACATCTATAATATTGGTAAATGGACTTCTCCAGGCGGGGGATAATGGTTTACTACCGCTGATATGCAATGGTACATATCTCATAATGTAGGGAATATATGTGAGGTCTTTTGGGAAATCGGCTTCCCCTGAATCAAGAAAATATTTTTATGAATTCCTAATCTTTTTAGGTATTATTCTGGCATGTTTGGCAGGAGGTTCTGTGCTGCCGGTTTTTGGGCAGCTACTGTTAGCGCTGCTTCCTGTCCCGTTGGTGGTATATGGTCTGCGTCGGGGGAGGATGGCGGGGGCGGTCTTACTAGCCGCAGCGTTTGGCTTGGTGGGCCTGTTAATAGGGCCGCAGGAAGGAGTCGTTTTCTTGCTGGAGTTTGCCCCTCTGGCAATAATGCTGGCAGAGGGCTTCCGCCGGAATTACTGTAAAGAGAGTCTTATTTTTGGAGGTTTGCTGGTCACTTTAATTTCTTCTCTTGTATTAACGGGGTTGATATTTATGACCAGCGACATTAGCATTAAGGAGTTTATATATACTCAGATTGAACAGCAATCCCATCAACTTGAGCAGGTATATCAGCAGGCTCCCGCCGACTTGCCGGAGCGGGAGTTGTTTGACCAGGCTATCCAAAGCATGAAAGAATTGTTATGGTTAGCCTACCCTGGAATGTATATCAGCCTGCTGTTAATATTAGTGGTGGCCAACTATCTTATATCGCGATTGGTACTGTTAAAGTTGGGTCAAGTAGTAGCTGACCAAACTCCGTTTATATTATTACTTATTCCTGATGTCTGGATTTGGGGAGCGATTGCCGCTGGAGTGTTGTGGATTATAAAAGTTCCCCTGCTGGAGATATTAGGGTTAAATTTAACGTTGGTCTTTGCTGCCATATATTTCCTGCAAGGGCTGGCAACTTCTTTGTTCTTTGCCCGGCGAATGAGATTCCCTTTCCTGTTACAGGTTTTGGTAATGACGGTACTCCTTATTCAACCTATCTTTTTGCTGGTAATAGTTGCTGTGGGCCTATTTGATATGTGGTTTGATTTTAGGAAATTAAAAGTGGAACATAGCTGAAATTTAACGATACCCAGGCCAATTCCGTTAACCACAAAATACACGGAGGCAAAGAGATAAAATGAAGGTCCTTTTATTGAAAGATATCGAAAAACTGGGAGATTTTGGGAGCATTTTAGAGGTAACCCCTGGTTATGCCCGCAATTATTTATTACCCAAGGGACTAGCTTTGGAAGCCACTCCCCATAATCTCCGAAAGGTAGAGCAAGAGAAGTCCAAAAAAGCGTCCCGGTCGATGAAAGTTAAGCTGGAGGCTGAGAAACTGGCGAATAGGTTGGAAAGCTTGTCTTGTACCATCGCCAAGCAAGTTGGAGAAAATGATCGCCTATTTGGCTCCGTAACCAGCATTGATATTGTAAAATATCTTGAGGCGGAGGGGATAAAGATAAATAAAAAATGTATCCAACTCCGTGATCCCCTGAAGTCGCTTGGCGTATATGATATTCTCATAAAGCTTCACCATGAACTGACCGCCAATCTTAAAGTGTGGGTGGTAAAAAAATAGATCCCGCGCAGGTATTGGCAGAAAAACAACCGTAGTATCTTGAACGTATAGGAAATCCCATTTTATCGGCTCATTAAAACAATAAGATAAGATTTCTTGTGCTGTCGGGTCCTCAGACCTGACAGCCTAAACGAGTGGCAGGTTTGAGAACCTGCCACCACCTGAATTGTTGTGTTTCGCAAGCTCAACCCAACCTTGCATAAAAGTCCGCACCGGAGGTGCGCTGAGTTCAGATTGCCACCGGCAGGCAAACCGGCCGCGCCTCTAATATTAATTATTATCCGTTTGATGGCAGCTTAGCATTAGATGCCATAGTTGCTAAAAGTGAGCGATAGCGAATCTTAAGCATTGTCTAACAGGGAAAAAGCATTACTGGTAGCCCTAAAGTTGCCTGGGGAGAGAGAGCAGGTCATCCAGGAGAGCCTGGATGAGCTCTCCCAATTGGTGGCCTCTGCGGGCGGAGAGGAAGTAATCCGGGTTGTCCAGGAGCGGTCCAAACCGACGCCGGCCTATTTTATCGGTCGGGGTAAGGCGGAAGAAATTGGGGCGCTGGCTTCTGAACTAAAAATCGAGATGGTGGTATTTGACCATGAGCTTTCCCCTGGTCAGCAGAGGAACCTCGAACGGACTATTGAACAGAAGATTATCGACCGCACCGGTCTTATTCTGGATATTTTTTCCCAAAGAGCCCATACCAAAGAAGGCAAGTTACAGGTAGAGTTAGCGCAGCTTAACTATTTCCTGCCCAGGCTGGTCGGCAAAGGGCTTCAGCTTTCCCAGCTTGGAGGAGGCATCGGCACCCGCGGTCCGGGTGAGACGCAACTTGAAGTGGACCGGCGCCGCATCCGCCGGCGAATTGTGAAGGTCCAAAAAGATCTGGAGGAGGTACGGCGACATCGTAAACTCTATCGGAGAAAGCGTAAATCTATTCCTCTACCGGTAGTAGCGCTCGTAGGTTATACTAATGCCGGCAAATCCACTCTCTTTAACGCCCTGACTACCGCCGGCGTGCTAGTGGAGAATAAGCTGTTTGCCACCCTTGATCCCACTACTCGACGGCTGGAGTTGCCTGGTCACCGGCAAGTCCTCTTCTCAGATACGGTAGGCTTTATCCGAAAACTCCCTTACCATCTGGTAGCTGCCTTTAAAGCGACTCTTGAGGAGTTAACCGAAGCCGATCTATTGCTCCATATTATTGATGCAAATCATCCCGAGGTAGAGGAACAGGTGATATCAGTACGCCAGACTTTGAAGGAGCTGGGGCTTGATACCAAACCGGCCCTGGCGGCGCTTAACAAAATTGATAAGCTTAAAAATAAGAACCTGGCGATCTGTCTCCAACGGATGTTTAATGCTCCGGTAGGTATTTCTGCTTTATATAAGCAAGGGATTGCCGAACTATTAGAACAAATCGGGCAGCGCCTGTCCAGGCTCCTCACCAGGATAAGCTTATGCCTCCCCTACAATAAGCAAACGCTTCTGCCCTTAATCTATCGCCAAGGTCGGGTCCTGGAAGTAAACTATCTGCCTCAAGGAGTACAAGTGGAGGCGGAGGTTGATTTTAAAACCGCAGCGATATTAGACAGCCAGCTCCATAAAATTACCCAAGCGACAATAGTAAAAAACTAGCTAATGCAGCGTTTCGTAAGTTTTTAGGTTTATCCTGTATTATTTTGTCATTCCTCAGCGGAGTAGGGCGGAACAAGGCGAAGCCGGTTCCGCCTTCCTTTGGCGGTTCCGCTTCGCTTGAACCACCCTACAAGTTGATTGTTTAATATAATAACTCATGTTACGACAAACTAAAATACTGACCAAGGCTCGGTAATTTTAACCGCAGAGAACGCAGAGGTCACAGAGAGTAGTACTTCTGCAACTCATTGAAAAACAATTAGTTTATCCTCTGCGCTCTCTGTGTCCTCCGCGGTTAATAATTTATGGTTTTGGTAGATTGTCAATCCTTGCGTAAGGTGAGTTAGTAAGACTGTTACAGATTATGTCTAGGGAAATTCAATGTCGTTTTTTAGGATATGTGATAAACGGAAGTTTGATTTTTCTGATGGAGGGATTATTTCTGCTTCATCTCCCCGGCGGGGGAGAGGACCGGGGTGAGGGGGTGCCCTGGATTCCTGGTCAAGCCAGGAATGACAGACTGTATAAACCCAGTTATTTGCAAAATGGTGCGCTAGTTTGGAGGGCGGGATGATAAGGATAAAGGGGGTGAACTTTACTTACCCCGGGGCTTCCCTCCCTTCGCTGATAGATTTAGAACTTGATATTTTGCCGACAGAATGGGTAGGGTTATTAGGGCCCAATGCTGCGGGAAAATCCACGCTGGTGAAACTATTGGGAGGAATATTTCTCCCCAGTTCCGGTTTGGTCAGCATAGATGGAGCAGATACCGCCGATGAAAGTCAGCGACGGCATTTACGTCGCCAGGTAGGGCTGGTATTCCCTTCTACATGTGACCAGATGCTTTTCCCCACAGTGGAAGAGGAGGTAGCCTTTTGCCTGGGGAACCTCGACCCGGCGCCCTTTGGCGTAGGGGACTGGGAATGGACGCCTGAGAGGATGGCTGGTCGGGTGCAGGAAGTTTTGCTGCTCGTAGGTTTGCAGGACAAAGCCGGCTGGTCGGTACGGTCTCTTACTCCGGGGGAGCGGCAGAAGGTCGCCTTAGCTTCGGCGTTGGCCCCCGGCCCTAGGTATTTGGCGCTGGACGAGCCGACTATCTACTTAGATGAAAAAGAACATCATGAATTTATATCCACTGTATCCCGGTTGCGGCAGGAGCTGTCTGTCGGGGTAGTGTGGGCTACGCAGGAACCAGCCCAAGCGCTGGAGGCGGATCGGGCGCTGCTGTTTACTGGAGGGAGACTCGTCTTAGATGCCCCGCCGGGTACGCTTGTGGAAGATACTGGGAGATTGGCGGCTTTGGGACTGGAATTACCGGAGATGCTGGAGTTGGAAGCGCGGCTTCCGAAAGTTTGCCTCACGGAGGCTTGCCTTCAGATGTTTGCCCCCAGCATAGATGCCTCATAACCCGAATTATTCGGGATAAATACTATATGCCGATCAGGGTGACCGAACTTGAATTTATAAATAGCCATGGATCTAAGTTTAGCTCAGGCAGTGACGGAAGAACACCTGGGGCAGCCAAGTTAAGCTTTGAGGTTAAAGATGGGGAATGCTGGCTGATTTGGGGTCGGAGCGGCTCCGGCAAAAGTGTTCTTCTGCAACTACTAGGCGGCCTGCTATCCCCTGCCGCCGGACAAATTGAGCGCTTGGGAGATTCTGCCCGCGGTATCGGTTTGGTATTCCAATATCCTGAGCAACAATTTTTTGGAACTACCGTGGATGAAGATTTGGGATTTGGATTACGGCAACGGGGTTTATCTGAAACCCAAATCGAGGAGAGAGCACAGGAAGTACTTTCCTGGTTAGGGTTGGATTACGCCGCAATCGCCACCCGCTCTCCTTATGCCTTAAGCTCGGGTGAACAACGGCGGCTGGCAATCGCCGCTGTGCTGATGCACAAACCCGCCGTCCTGCTTTTAGATGAACCTGTTTCCGGCCTGGACGCCAAATCCTGCCGGGCGTTAATTAAATGCCTGGGCCGGCTGAAACAGGAGCGCCGGTTGACTATGGTCTGGTCTACAACGCGGGCTAGGTATGCGGCGGCGCTGGCGGATCAGGTGATAGTGCTGGCTGACGGCCGACAAGTATGG
>QIEW01000497.1 GCA_003230535.1 bacterium | reverse complement strand
AAGTTCTAACATTTCTTTGTCCATAATACGCTATTAAACAAGAAAAATATAAAATATTCAACAAAAAAACGCTCTATGCGTAACATGAGTTCGTATATTTCATACAAACCGTCAAATTGTTCAGTCAGTATTAATCGAAAGCTAATTAGGGGGCTAAATAGACCGTTGGTCCCCACTCTTACAGGCAACCTCAAGGAAAAAAGTGACCGTATGCCAATTAAGGCTCAGGATTGTGTGAGGGTCTCTGCTTATTTTTTCAGTCGTTTCTGTAGTTCGACTAATTTATTTAGCGCCGCCAGAGGCGTAAGCCGGTTAACCTCTATATCTTGCAGCTCCCTGATCACCTGATCCTCAGGGGAGGCAAATAAGCTGAGCTGTTTGGAAGAACTTTTTGATCCCTGTCTGCCGGAAGCCGACCTCACAGACCTGGTCTTCTTGGGGATGGTTTGGAAGTGGGCAAACTTTGCTCTCCCTTCTATATCCAATTCTTCTTTCTCTAAGTTACCCAGCACTTCCCGGGCGCGTTTGATTACCTCCGCCGGCAGACCCGCTAACCGGGCGACCTGAATGCCATAGCTCCTGTCTGTGCTTCCCTCGAGTACCTTGTATAAGAAAATAAGCTGGTCATCCCATTCCCGCGCCGCTACATGATAGTTTTTCACGCCGGGCACCTGCCGGGCCAGGTCGGTCAGTTCATGATAATGGGTGGCGAACAAGGTTTTGGCGCCGATCTTTGTCCGGTTGGAAATATGTTCGGCTACGGCCCAGGCGATACTGAGACCATCGTAGGTGCTGGTGCCGCGGCCAATCTCATCCAGGATAATCAGACTGCGGGAGGTAGCGTTATTAAGGATATTGGCGGTCTCGTGCATTTCCACCATAAAAGTGCTCTCACCTTGAGCCAAATTATCGGAAGCGCCGACGCGGGTAAAAATTCGATCCACTATTCCGATAGCAGCCTCCTTAGCCGGAACAAAGCTTCCTATCTGGCTCATCAGGACAATCAGGGCTACTTGCCTGATATAGGTGGATTTGCCGGCCATATTGGGGCCGGTAATAATGATAAGCCGGCTATCCCGGCTGTCCAGCTTAACGCTGTTAGGGATGAAGCGTTGCTCCCCTTGTTCTTCTAATACCGGATGCCGGCCTTCTATAATCTCGATGGCGTCCCCATCGGTTATCGTTGGGCGCACATAATGTCGTAGATTGGCAGCCTCCGCATAAGAGAGCAGCACATCCAACTCGGCAATAATCCGGCTTTGCGTCAATATCCTCTCGCTTTGCGCAGCCACCTTCTCCCGCAGCTTTTCAAACAAGGCGCACTCCAACTCCACCGCCCGGTCTTCAGCGCCTAATATTTTCTCCTCATATTGTTTTAGCTCCGGAGTGTAATAACGCTCCCCGGTAGCCAAAGTCTGTTTTCGGGTGTAATCCTCGGGCACCAGGGCCAGATTGGCCCGGCTAACTTCGATATAATAGCCGAATACTCTATTGAAACGCACCTTAAGGGAAGAGATGCCGGTGCGCCGGCGTTCCCTGCCTTCCAACTCAGCCACCCAGGTTTTACCGTCCTTCACCAACCCCCGCAGTTCATCCAACTCCTGATTTATTCCAGGCCGGAGAAGTCCTCCCTCCCGAAGTGTCGGCGGCGGCTCATCCACCAACGTCTCCCCGATTAGTCCGGCCACATCCCGAAGCTCATCCCACCGCTCATTAAGCTCCTGCAACTTAGAGCTTTCAACTTCTGCGAGCGCCTCCCGCAAATCCGGCATAACCTTCAGTGAATGCTGGAGCGCCGCCAGATCTCTGGCCTGGGCAACCCTCAGACAGATGCGGCTGATTAATCGCTCCACATCCCGCACCTCACCCAGAAGCTGGCGCAGTTTAGACCGCAGCAGAGATTTATCCAGCAGTTCCCCGACCGCTTCATGGCGGCGCCTTACTTCCTCCAACTCCAACAGGGGATGCAGGAGCCAATCATAAAGCAACCGTCCTCCCAGCGGTGTCACCGTTTTATCTAAGACGCTCAACAGCGATCCCTGCTTTCCCGAACCCTGAGCCCCTTGAGTCAGCTCCAGATTGACCTGGGTCGCCGGATCCAAAGCCATAAAATCTTCCAAACGGTAGCTTTTTAGCCGGCGGATATGAGAGAGGTCGCCTTTTTGAGTTTCCTTGGCATAAGTAAGAGCCGCTCCCGCCGCTCCCACGCCAAGCTTCCAATCCTGGCACCCGAACCCTCTCAAACTCAATGTACCTAAAAGATCAGTAAGCGCCGCCCGGGCGGTGTCATAGTCAAACCGCCAGTCCTCCCAAGGTACAGTTGAAGCCGAAAGGTATTGCCGGATAAATAAGTTCACCTCCCCATCCCCATCCACAAATTGCGGCAATAAAATCTCCCGCGGCTGCAACCGATAAAGTTCATTGCGCAGCTTTACCCAACCGGCTTTATCAGTAAATTCCGAGACAATAAATTCTGCGGTGGATAATTCCAAAGCCGCCAGCCCTACCCGATGACCTTCCGGATTTAAGGCTAACAGGAAATTGCTCTGCTTATCCACCAATAGATTAGCTTCCAGAAGAGTGCCCTGAGTAATAACCCGCACTACCTCCCGCTCCATTACTCCTTTAGCGGCGGATGAGTTTCCCAACTGCTCGCAGATGGCGACCTTATGACCATGTTTTATCAGCTTGGCAATATACCCTTCCCCTGCATGATAAGGCACACCGCATAAAGGCACCGCCTCCGGTTTACCTTTATTGCGAGAGGTAAGCGCCAGTCCCAATATTTTTGAGGCAATCTCGGCATCCCGGCCAAACATTTCATAAAAATCCCCTAACCGGTAAAAAAGAATGCAGTCCGGGTGCTCGCGCTTTATTTTAAGATACTGCTTCATCATGGGAGTAGAGTAGGACATCCTAGGCTGGGTTTCCCTCCTTTTGCATCAGAATACTATAACCCTCTGGGAGTTGTAAAGCAGCAGCGCCGGAGCAATAACAACCGCCCCGCAGCTGCTTGGCTATCCAAATGTTGTGGAGTAGTGTAGAATATAGTCATCTTAACGATGAGGATATTAGTCGGGATATGGGTCATCTGGGTAACATAAGCGAAAATATATATCAGGAGTTAATTTGCCGATTAAATGAATATCAGGTGGGCGCTCCTGATACAGTGGAGATCCATGAAATTCTCAGGATATTGTTTACTAAAGAAGAAGCCTATGTCGGTTCCAAATTCATCTTAGGTCCCCTAACTATTGATGAGCTGTCTGCCAAAACCGATATTCCACAAGCCCAATTAGCTCAAATCCTCGAGTCTATGGCCCAAAAAGGCTTGGTCATAGATACTACTTGCCGCGGCAGGAAATATTTTGTGCTTACTCCCACGGTATTCGGCTTCTTTGAGTTTACTTTCATGAAAATTAACAAAGACTTGCCCATGAGGAGGGTGGCTGAGTTAATGGAGGCGGCTTTTGACAAAGAAATGGGGGCCGAATTCTTTGGCTCCCGGACTCAAATGGCCAGAGCGCTGGCTTATGAGATGAATTTAGGGGAGATTACCAGTTCGGTGATGACCTACGATCAGGTTTCAGAAATTATAAGACAATCTTCAGCCAGATCGCTGCAAACCTGCTTTTGCCGGAGCAAAGCCGGCCACCTGAATAAAGGCTGCGCTGCTCCGGTGGAGAATATCTGTATGGGGTTGGGCCCGACGGCCGAGTTTCTGGCCCGGCGAGGTTTTGCCCGAAAAGCTTCCGCAGCTGAGATGCTGCACGTCTTGGATAAAGCGGAGAAGCTCGGCTTAGTCCATACCACCGATAACATAAAGCAAAACCCAACTTTTATTTGCCATTGCTGCCGTTGCTGCTGTGAACTTTTAGCGGGGATCAACAAACGGAATATACCTAACTCCCTGGTTCCCAGCAATTTTATGGTGCAGATTGACTATACCCGATGCAGTAAGTGTGGGGTGTGCGCCAAGCGCTGCCCTGTCGGAGCAATGACCCACAGCGCAGAACCGGAAGGTCGGCGGCAGTTATATTATGACAGGGAACGTTGTTTGGGCTGCTCGGTATGCGTCAGCGGATGCGAGCGCCAGGCCATTAAACTGACCGGAAGACCCCGCAAACCCCATATCCCTCAAAATTATCTCACCAGACACATGAAAATAGCCCGGGAGAAAGGGAGATTAAGGCCGACCATTTCCTATATAATATCAACGGTACTAAAGGGCCGGGTCAGGGACAATATTAGGTTGGCGGGTTTAAGGTTTGGTCTCTAAGACTGAAGCCAAACATTCTCTAACCCGAAATTGCGAGCCGCACTTACCGCCTGACTATACTCCTCTTCAGTTAGCCGGCGGGACAGCGCTGGATGCTCAGCGGCCCGATAAGCCGGGAAATATTGGCTCATGAGGCTAACATAAGTTTTCGGGGAGAGTTGCCCCGCGATAAATCTGAGGACCTCAGTAGTCCCGGACAAATTATTCGGCAGAACCAGATGCCGAATAAGCAGCCCCCGATAAGCTACCCCCTCCTCATCCATCTCCAAAATTCCCACCTGATGATACATCTCAAGGATGGCCGCCCGGTTTACCTGTGGATAGCCATCTATACCGGAGCAGGTCCGGGCCGTCTCCTCATCCGCATATTTCATATCCGGCAGGTAGATATCTACAATACCCTCCAGAAGTTTCAACTCCGCCGGCATGTCATAACCGCCGCTATTATATACTAACGGGACGCTTAACCCGTCCGCCGCCGCCCGCTTTAATGCCGCCAGGATTTGGGGCACAACATGAGTAGGAGTAACGAAATTGATGTTATGGCACCCTTGAGCTTGAAGCTGCAACATCATCCGGGCCAAATCCTCAATACGGACCTCGTTGCCATGGCCTAGTTGGCTTATCGGGTAATTCTGGCAAAAAAGACACCGCAAGTTGCAATAGCTGAAAAATATGGTACCGGAACCTCGACCAGCCGAAATGGGCGGCTCTTCCCCATGATGGACATTATAACTGGACACCTTCGGGAGAACATCCGTCCGGCATTTGCCCAACTCCCCTTCCAGCCGTCTGGCTTTGCAGCGGCGCGGACAAAGCACGCAAGGCTGCATCAGGCTATATGCCCGCTCTATGCGCCGGTCAAACTCCGCCTCCGATAATCTTTTATATGCCGACTCCCGAATCGTTAATTTGCGATTTTCAACCCTCTTTAAATCTCCCATATCTATCCTATATTTCCATACCAAGCACCCATCAAACATATAGATATCATATAGATGTTTCGGCCTGTCTCAGGCCGAAAGATCAAAGATAATTAGTTTATCTTTGATGGCAACTTGGTATCATTGTATTTCCAAGAGCAATTTTATAATACTCCAATATGAGAAAAAAAAGCCCGCTGGCATATATATCCAGTAGGCCAAATATCAAACACTTATCTTTCCTGGAAAAACTATCCTTAACCTTTTCTCTGCCGGAACCGCCTTTAAGCGCCCTTGATCAATGCAATCAGAGCCTTCCTTAAATCAACAGCCGGCTGAAGGACTTGGTTTTGTGCTTTGCAATTTATAATCAAATCGTTTTTATTATCAGGACGCCCAATTTTGGCGCAACCATTCGCCTTCATAATAATCTGTTTTTGCAGCTTTTTTAAAGCGAGCTTATATTTACCTCTATTT
>QIEW01000472.1 GCA_003230535.1 bacterium | reverse complement strand
CATGTTACGCAAACCTATAATCCTGCCCGTAAAAAAGGATTTTAACCGCAGAGAACGCAGAGGTCACAGAGAGTAGTACTTCTGCAACTCAATGAAAAACAATTGGTTTATCCTCCGCGCTTTCTGTGTCCTCCGCGGTTAATAATTTATTGTTTTTGTAGATTGTCAATCCTTGCGTAAGGTGAGTTTATATTTTATATTAAATGGCCGTGAAGCACAGGCGGTTAAAGCCTCACTACAAGCAAGGTGGCGGAGGGTTTTCCCTTGTTACTTTACCGCTTTGTTTCCTTTTAAGTAGAGATCCTGTTGGTTTTGCCTGAGCCGGTTGGTAAGCAGAGGGTCGCCGTCACGGGTAAAAGGTTCTGCCCCAAAGATACCGTAGCGATTATCCTCAATTATATTATGCTCAAGCAAAGGCGTAGAACCCCGGCCCCATAAAAACCCCGCCTGCTCCTGGTGGTGGATGTAATTGTCTAGAATTTTCGGGGAAGAGCCGTCCCAGGAGGCTATTCCCACCTCGCCATGGGCAATTTCGTTCCCGGAGATTTGGGGGGCGGCCCCCCTCTGGCAGACCACTCCATATTGATTATGAGTAATGGTGTTACTTTCTATGGCGGGAGATGAGGCGATACAGAAAACAGCCGTCTTAGCAAACTCTATCCGACATCGCTTAATTATGGAAGATGAATTATCAGTGTTGTCAAATATAATTCCAGCCCAATCGCCAAGCTCGGGCTTATCTTTAGCCGAGGTAAACAGAATAGGTTTCTCTTCCGTGCCTTCCGCCAGCAAAGTCCCCTGAACCAACAGCTCTACCTCCGGAAATAGAAACCGGGGCTCCACCCTGCCTCTTCGCCTTCTTTTGAACCGCACTATGGCGCCAGGCTTAATTGTCAAGGTCACCCCCGGTAATACCAGCACATCCTTGTTAACCTCCACGGTACTCTGCCAGACGGTATTTTTAGCAATTACACCTTCTACTGCCTGGACCGCAGGCCGGAACTTGAACGCCGCACAGCCGGTTAAGCCCAGCAGTGATATGCCGGCTAAAATTTGGGTTATCTTTCTCATAAACATGTGGATTTTCTTCGCCACAGTAACTTTGTAGCTAAATACAGAATGCCTGCACTAGAAGTGCGCTAAGATCATTTTGTGCAGTCAGGTACTCATACCAAGTTGCAATCAGATGGTTAACTGTCAGGTAGTAACACCTGACAGCACCTTAACCTTAATAGCTATATTTATGGTTTACAGTAAGTTGTGGTGGCGTCAGGAGTTACCTCCTGACGCAAATCTTTCATGTTTGATTGCACTTGGTATCAGACCTGACTGCGGTTTTAGGAGGTGTCAGATTTGAGAATCTGACACCACAGAAATTTACAAAAACTGTCCGTTGGGGAAAACATTTTTGGGAGAAGGGGGCATAATACGCTCTATTCAGGTTGCTTGCGATGACGAGTTTTCTTCGGCAAATAAGGTTTAAGCGCCCAGTATCCAAACCCGATAGAAAAACCTATAAGGAATACCAGGGCAAAGACTTTTAAGGTAAAGATTGAGAACAGCGCCCGCTGGATATCATTAAGATGCCAGGCCGGAATACCGGTATTTCTTATTGTTCCATATAGGGAACTCAGAGTAAATACATCAAAGATCACAAAATACAATAGGCAGACGACGATATATAATATTACTTTGACCTGTAGCGATACAGCGCCGCTTTCTTGTTTTAATGTCATTTTTATACAAGAAAGGTCTGATACCAAAGGATGATATTCTGACCCCAGAAGATGGAAATTAATGTTCCCAAAGCCAGAAACGGTCCAAAAGGGATTTTATCTTTACGGCTCTTCCCACCGAAAACGATCAGACCTATCCCTACCAACCCTCCCAGGGTAACCCCCAGAAACATTGCCACCAATAAGGCCTTCCAGCCCAAATATACCCCCATCAGGGCCGCCAGTTTAATATCGCCGCCTCCCATGCCGCCCCGGCTGATGACCGCCAAGAAATATAACAGACCTCCTCCGGTAAGCAACCCTATGACAGCTTCTTTTTTAGGGACTGGAAGCCAAGATAACAGAGCCAGGATCAAGCCGATCGCCAGCACAGGCAGAGTAATTACATCCGGGAGGATTTGGTGCTCAAGGTCTATGGCGCTCAATACTATCAATGCCGCACCCAGAGCAGCATAAATTATACTCTTCCCGGTCAGACCAAATTTGATTACCATTCCTACAAAAAGCAGCCCCGTAGCCAGTTCAACGATGGGATATCGCCGGGAGATCTTAACTCCACATCCCCGGCAGCGGCCTCCCAGCAACATAAAACTCAAAATCGGGATATTATCCCGGGCTAAAATTGCCTGCCCACAGGCCGGACAATGTGAACGGGGAGAATTGATACTTTCTTCTGCCGGAATACGGCAAATGCAGACATTTAAAAAACTGCCAATCACCAACCCCAGTATAAAAATAAACGGTAAACACAAACCACAAGGTGGATTCATAGCGCCAACTTTACATGCTGCATAACTATGTTAGTCCCGGATTATTCGGGAGTATAAGCCCTGCTGGTAAGAAAAATTTAAATTTCCGTCCCCACTTCTCCCATTACAGCCTCAATCATAGCTAGAATGACTATCTGCTGTCAATGGATAGGAGGATGGAGTTTTAGATGTAGAGGTGTATTTGAGTTACCGCTTAGGCCCCGAATTTGGTAAGCCGCAAGGCATGAGCCAGCATCAAGCCCATCAGCTCCTGAGTGGGGAATACTCCCAGGCTCCCCTTCCGGCACTCCTCTTCTGAGAAAACCGCTAAGTTGTCGGGGCGGGCGGACGGGGAATAGAGCAACACCGGCACGGGATGCCAGCTGTGTGATTTAAGTTTTGCCGGCGTGGAATGGTCGCCGGTAACTGCCAGGCAGTCCGGTTTGAGCTCCAAAATCTGCGGCAATAGACTGTCTACCTCCTCAATCACTTTAGCTTTGCCGGCAAAGTTCCCATCTTCACCATAGCTATCGGTCTTTTTTATATGTACAAAGAAGTAATCATATTGTTCCCAGTGTTCTTTTAAGGTTTGGAACTCACTGGCAATAGTCTCTCCCGTAGATAAAACATCCATCCCCGCCAGACGGGCTACTCCCCTATACATCGGGTAAGTGGCTATCGCGGCAGCCCTTAATTTGTATAGCTCCCCCATCTTAGGGAAAGAATGGTATTTTGAAATGCCGCGCAGGAGAATAGTATTTACAGGATAATGAGGAGCAAGCATTTTGTTGGCTTGGGTCAAAAATTGCTCCAGTAATTGAGCGGTGTGATTTGCTTCGGGAGTGAGGGCTCGCACTGGATGGGGGGGGGCGCCGGTGGTCTGAGGGTCGGTGTCGGCTATCTCGCCTGATAAATTCTTGCCCCGTAAAACCATGACCGCCCGATGCTCCTTAATCGGCCGGACGGATAACTCTACTCCGGGAATTTCAATTTTATCCAGTAACGTGCAAAGCTCAGCGCCCCGCTTGGAAGCTATCCGGCCTGCCCGCCGGTCTGTGATCAAGCCCCGCTCATCTTTGGCGGCGAAATTAATCCGGCAGGCTACATCCTGGCACAGCAAGGGAAAACCGATCCCCAGGGCTCCCAATATTCCCCGACCAACCTCATACAGCATAGGGTCGTAACCAAACAGGGCCAGGTGTGACGGGCCGCTCCCCGGCGTAATCCCCGGCGACACCGGGTGCATCAGGCCACAGGTTCCTACCTGAGCCAAGGCATCCATGTGCGGGGTATAGGCCACCTCCAGTTCGGTCTCCCCTTTCAGGGTCATGGGCAACCCGCCCAGGCCGTCCAATATTAACAATACCATTTTGGTTGTTGACTTTATCGCTAACTGTTGAAGAAGTTTTAGCCGCTCCATATCTCCCTCTAATTATTTGTGGTTATCTTAACCCGAATAATTCGGGATCATAAACACGCTCCCGCTGGTCGCTTCCATAGCGGGAGTTTTCAGTGATTTATATGAAAATTTTGTTTTTTGGCCGTTATCTTGTAAATAGCTGTATTCAAATAACAGCATCAATATTTGCCTTGGATTTATGAATAATCCGGGTTAATAATTCTTGCTGGAGCCCCTCTATTCTTTGGGGATCAAATTTGCCACACCAAACTATTCCACTGTCCACAACTTGTGCAGCGAGCCTCCCAGGATGCTTTTTCTGCGCCGCAGTTATTACATACGTACCTAAACAGCCTCTCCCGCTGTTTTTGAAGGACATGTTTATACCTCCCGCAGCTCTCCTCAAAGCGTCCGGACCTAAAATAGATCTCGGCCAGCAGTTGATGGAGCAAGGGGAAATCTTTTCCATGGCTGAGTAAGTAGCGGCATTCTTTCTCCGCTTCATCGAGCATCTCCAACTTAAAATAGAGCAGGGCCAATGCCAGGGCCGGGGCAAGATCGTCCGGAGCTCTTCCGATAGCCTGTCTGTAAGCGGAGATGGCCTCTTGCGGTTGTTCCTCGGCCAGGGCAAGTTCCTCCAGCCGCTGCAACAATACCATACAGGGGGTGGAGCGGTAACCCCGCTCTACGGTAGAGATGGCCTCATCCAGTGCGCCGCCTTTCTGGTAAATCTCCGCCAATTTAATATACGCCGGTACAAATCTCTTGTCTTTATGTAACACATCTTTTAGCGTCCGGATGGCATTTTGATCATCTCCCTGCGCGGACTGTTCCCCGGCTAACTCACATTTAAGTCCCAGGAGAATCTGCTGCTCTTTTTCTTTCCGGTTCGGGTCCTTGGTCAGATTAACTACTTTGCATTGTGCATTATAAGCCTGCTCCGGTTTACCCTGCTTCAGATAGAGCTTTCCCAACTCCACAAACCCAGTCAGGTTATCACCATCTATTTGGGTAAGTTGACTCAGTATTTCAATAGCATCCGTTCTCCTGTCCGCCTCCGCATAATCCCGCCCCAACTTCAGCATTAGCCGGATGTTGGCGGGAGTAATTGAGCGCGCCTGCGAATGATATTCAATTGCTTTGTCCCATTTTTTACAAGAATAGTGCACATCGCCCAGAGCCGTCGTCGCTCCCGGATGCTGAGGCTCCTTTTTCAGGATTTCCTCAAAGCAGGCAGTCGCCTCTTCCAGGCGGCCGCCAGCCACCAAATCCAGCCCATGAGCATAACGCTCCTCCAATTGCCCATGTTTTTTGGCCTTACGTTCATTTCCCCAGGTAACAACCGTCCTTTGGATTTCCTTTATAAAAATGGCCGCCATAGCCGCCGCGGTCCCCACAAGCATCGAATACAAGATTACTGCGGCTTGCGGAATATCCCTAAATGGGTCTACGAAGGGTAAGACTATGGTCGTGACACCAGGGTTGAGAAACACTAGCGAAACACAGAATATTACCACTATGACAAGTAAAATAACAAATAAAGTAAATTTCACCGCTATTCTCCTAACCCAAGTTACTCATGAATTTTATTCCTTTTTTAGGGGCTTGGAAATATCCAATATACCGTTTTAGGATGAATTATAATGTTTTTTGTGGTGTCAGATTCAGGAAATCTGACACTTCCTAAACCGCAGTCAGGTCTGAGGACCTGACTGCACAAAACCACAAACGGTACTTTAAAATGTTCTAAACTCATGTTACGCATAGAGCGTTTTTTTGTTGAATAATTTATATTTTTCTTGTTTAATAGTGCATTATGGACAAAGAAATGTTAGAACTT
>QIEW01000418.1 GCA_003230535.1 bacterium | reverse complement strand
GCAAGTATTTGACATTTGAAGATGGCCGGCGTTCTTATTTCCCTAAGCGTGCTCCCAAAACAGTTAAATTTTTAATTGAAGATAAAAACCGCAAGGATCAATATGCCTTTCTTTATTCACAAGAAACAGTAACTGATATTAACCGGTTGAATTTGCCAAGGTACCGACGAGGAGTTGGACTTTATCATCAACTACGACATTAAATACCGAATGGGATTGAACAATCAAGGAAATGACAGCGATGAATAGCGCGGGCGGTTTTCTTATTATAATTAATGAACCTAAACGTGCTGAAAAGATATCTAGCCTGATTAGCGAAGGTATTTTTGAGGGGCACCCTGAATTTACTGATATTTTAAGCGCTGCTGATTGGAGGCCAAAGGAAACAGAAATTTGCTTATTATCCTTTGACGGAAAAACTTTTGTTTATGCGGCATTAGCTAAAAGAGGAAAAAGAGTCGCAACTGCAAAATACAGAGTACGTTTTTCTAATTTTATAAATTTATACTGTATCCTTTTTAATGATATTGAAAGAGAAATTGGCCCGCGTTTTAAAAAGCATTTTATCAGAAGCACATCAGGTATTGGTGGGCGTGTTCCTCCGGTAACCTGGGATTCTCTGCTGGAATGTATAAAAAAACTGCGAAAAGGTATTGCTCCAGAACTACAAAACTTACAGGATTTGTGTTCAACCCAAGCTCGTTCTTTCTATGGACATGGATACGAGATTGTTAGCCAGGAGAGGGATGCAGTTGGCCTATCACTATCAATCTTCGGCCCCAATCGTCGTGAATTGTTGCAGCAAAATATTCCAACTCCTCAAAATAAAGATTTACCTCCCGCTCCATTCTTAAAAAATCTTTCTAAAGCTGTATTGCTAGAAGATCCAACGATTGGACATGATATGCATGTTTTTGGAGATTGGAATCTTGTTAAAGATTTTGTGACAGGATCTGTTGAATTTAGACACGGCAATCAACAGTTAACAATTGTTAATGCAAACCGGACTAAAATAGAAGAAACCCTTGGCGTTGATCTTTTGTATTATCATCATAAATACAATTCTTTTGTAATGGTGCAATATAAGCGCATGGATTGTGATAATGGGTTTGTTAAAGGTTATTATCCTAACTCAGATGGCTCTTATAAAAAAGAGATGTCAAGGATGAATGATTTCGAGTCAACTTATTCAAATAATAATGAAGTTTTAGCCGTGGACGACTATCGGTTACATGAAGGAGCTTTTTATTTTAAATTGTGCCCAAAGATAACTTACAAACCGCTTTTGACCGATTTAATAAAAGGAATGTATTTCCCTTTGGACTATTGGAAATATCTGGTTTCGTCACCGGAAGTAAAGGGACATAGGGGCGGTTTGCTGGTCAATTCTAAAAATGCATCCAGATGGTTTTCAAATACACTCTTTGTTGATTTGGTAAAAGCTGGCTGGGTTGGCTCTCGCTCAGATGTAAGCTCGGTTATCAGTAATATAGTTCAAGAATTATTGGAGTCCAACCATTCAGTTACTATAGCTGCCAGTAAAGAAAATGTCCCGGTGATCGCAATTCTCTGATGTTTGATAGCGAGTTGGTATAAGCTGGCGAAGAAACAGAGGAATAGGTAAAATATGATAATATACTTGGATACCAATGTTTATTGCAGACCGTTTGATAACCAGCTTCAGGAAAGAATCAAGTGGGAGGCGGATGCTTTTGTAACTATTACGATACAAGTAAAAGAGCAGAGCGTCAAATGCCTGTCATCGGATATTCTGAGACTGGAAGTGGAATTAATCAAAAATCCCGGGAAAAAATCAGAAGTCAAAAAATATATCCAGATATGTTCAGGGCATATTGAAGAAACAGAACAGATTGCAGTCTTGGCCGAAGAGATGGCAACTAAATGTAAATTAAGGGGCAGGGACGCTTTGCACCTGGCTTCGGCTTTGCTGGCTCATGCGGATTACTTTATAACCTGTGATGATGAATTGCAGCAAAAAAGCCGGGGGATTAACCGCTTTGCCCATACTCATTTGGGGTATGGCATGAAGCTCGGAAATCCGATAAGGTTTGTACTGGAATTAGAAACAGAAAGAGGTGATAGAAATGACACATAAAAGAACTGCTCCAGCCGCTGAACAGGCGGTAATTGATAGAGGGATTGAGGTACTGATAAAGGAATTGGGACGCCCGGAGACTTTAAAATTTATTCTGGCTATAGAACGGGGCAGCGGAGATTCGGTAGAGGAATTCAAGGAATTGTGGGGAAATAAAACCGCTCGTGAGATTCACCAGGAAATCATGGCGGCTAAAGAATGGAGGTTAATATAACGGAAGGGTGTCAAACACAACCCGGATCATGAGCCGGTTTCATGGAGGATTTCATCAACCACAGGGATCATGAACGGTTATGAGCTTAAGTAAAACAATTTATCTTGAGCCCGGTAACAAAGGCTATCCGCCGGCGTTATGTCAATATCCTGACACCCGGACTATTACCCGGATAGCCGCCAAGGGTAATCTGGACATATTAAAAAAGCGTTATTGGCCTTGTTCTGCTCGGTGCGTTGTCCGGGGGAGTTGATTATCAAAACATATGATCTGGCAAACTCCCTGCGAGAGGCTGATGTGCCGGTAATCGGCGGTTTCCATTCCCCTATAGAGAAGGAATGCTTAACATTGCTGTTTCGCGGCACACAACCGGTGGTTATCTGTCCGGCCAGAGGTTTGGAGGATATGCGTATTCCCGCAACTTGGCATAAGCCGTTAGCTGAGGGACGACTATTACTGCTCTCACCCTTCGGGGAAAAGCAGCGCCGAGCTACCGCCGACACTGCCGCTATAAGAAATGAATTTGTAGCAACCTTAGCGGATAAGATATTTATAGCCCATGCCGCCCCTGAAAGTAAAACCGAACACTTCTGCCGGAATTTGATGGCTACAGGCAAACAAATATTAACCTTAGACAGCAACCATAACGCTAATCTAATATCTATGGGAGCACATATTATTCAGCTATAATAACTTTCATGTAAAAAGTTCATTCATCGAAGGGAAAACCTTGTGATCAGATTTATACATACAAGTGACTGGCAGTTGGGGATGACTCGCCATTTCCTATCGGAAGGGGCACAGGAGCGGTTTAGCCAAGCTCGGGTCTATGCTATCCAGAAGCTGGGGTAAATTGCCAAAGAGGAATGCTGCCAATTTATGTTGGTGTGCGGAGATGCTTTTGAGTCGAATCAAGTGGACAGAAGGACGATAGCCCGCGCTCTGGAAGCTCTCAAAGATGTGCCGGTTCCGGTATATATTCTCCCGGGTAATCATGATCCTCTGAATGCGGCATCTGTTTACCGTTCAAGTACCTTCATTGAGCGGAAACCTGCTCATGTCCACGTCATCGAAAACACTACCCCCCTCAAAGTCGCTGATGGTCTGGAACTGGTAGGTGCGCCGTGGATGTCTAAGAGACCCTCATACAATCCTATCATCGAGGCGCTTAACACTCTTCAGCCAACGGAAAACAGGGGCATACGTATTTGCTTGGCACACGGCGCTGTTGACTTGTTTTTACCAGACAAGGTAATCTGCTGGGGGTATTCCTGTTGCGACGCTTGAACAGGCAATCAGCGAAGGAAAGGTTCACTTCGTGGCTCTCGGAGATCGCCATTCCCTAACCAAAATTGGTAACAGTGAACGCATATGGTACTCTGGAACTCCCGAAGCCGCAGATTTTCCCGAAATACAATCCGGATATGCTCTTATTGTTGATATCAACATTGATTATAGTGGATACCAGGGAGGCCTTGCCTATCGGCTTCCCTGGGGCTACTACCGCCGGCTTGCCCACCGGCGATTACTCCATCCTGGGGGCTGAGCGCCGAGTAACCATAGAGCGCAAGACATTAGCCGATTTCTATGCCTGTGTGGGCAGAGAGAGAAAACGCTTTGAACGGGAGATGGAGCGCTTAGTCAATTTTTAGTATGCGGCGGTGGATTGGTTACGTCCATAACCAACACGACTACCGCACCTTAGTCATTGACCCCATCACCGTTTATTAGAAGGCGCTGCAAAAGAAGTGGTTACCATACTTAATTTGCCCGTTGTTTACGCCTCAGAATTTTATCTAGCCAAGTTGTTGGTTTTGGCTCTAATTCTTTTAGCCATTGTACGATACAAGCCTTGACCTGATCATCTTTTTCCTTTTTAAGGAGTTCAGTTAGAAATTTTGCTGCCTTCTCACGATGAGATTTATCTGACGCCTCAACGCATTCAAGAAGCCCGGATAACTCTTCTTGTGGCAGGTAAGGACTTTTACCTTCTATTAAGGCTGTGCGCAATGCAGTTATCTTACTGTTTATAACAGTTTTTGCGTAGGCTGCTAATGGGTCATCTTGCCGTGACAAGACCTGTTGCGCTTTCTGGATTACTTCCTCTGCCTCCTTTTGGCAAGCCTCTTTCTCTGCCTTTTTACGAGCTACTTCTAGCTTTCGCACTTCTTCCCGCTTCTTTTCCTCTGCTTCCTTTTGGCGAGCTTCTTCCAGCTTTTTTTCCTCTTCTTGTTTTTGTCCATCTTTTAGCTTAATTACTTCGGGAGAGGTAGCAGGGGTAATTCTCACTGCCATCTTTTTTCCTGTAGCTTTGTCTTGGGCTGAAACATGGAAGATACCGTTGACGTCTATATCAAAGGTTACCTCAATTTGGGGTGTACCTTTGGGTACCGGGGGAATACCCACCAGTTCAAACCGCCCCAGGGATATACAAGATATGCAATCAGCAGCCATCTCCTGTTCTTCTTGCAGTACATGAATGTTTACCGCTGTTTGATTATCTAAGGTGGTGGAGAATATCTGGCTGTGTTTGGTGGGAATGGTGGAGTTGCACTTAATAATTTTGGTAAACACTCCATCTGAAACTTCCACTCCCAACGACATAGGAATTACATCCAACAAGAGCACATTTTTAATGTCCCCTAATAAAACCCCGCCCTCAATAGCAGCACCTAAAGCAACCGCTTCCGCAGGGTCAACCCCACGACACGGAGGTCTGCCAAAAACCTTTTCGACCGCTTTTTGTACCGCCGGCATCCGCGTCTGTCGGCCAACTAAGACGACCTCATTAATATCTTTAATGGTGAGATACGTATCTGCAAATGCCTTTCTACATGAATCAAATGTTTCCTCAATCAAATCACCAACCAGTTTTTCAAGCCTTGCTCTAGTTAAGGTCATTAGTAAGTTCTTATAGCTGCCTGTACTCGTATTAGTAATATAAGGCAAATTAATATCAACTCGCATGGCTGATGATAACTCACATTTAGCCTTTTCAGCGGCTTCTTTAAGTCGCTGGAGAGCCGCCTTATCTTGGCGTAAATCAACACCCTGTTCCTCTTTGAAGTTATTACACATCCAGTTGATAAGGCGTTGGTCAAAATCATCACCACCCAAGTGAGTATTCCCATTAGTAGATTTTACCTCAAAGACTCCCTCGCCTAACTCTAAGATGGAAATATCGAAAGTACCGCCACCTAGGTGATACACGGCAACCCTTTTGTCTTCGTTTTTACGTAACCCATAAGCAAGACAGGCGGCTGTGGGTTCATTAATGATACGCATTACATGTAATCCTGCCAAGTTACAAGTTTTCTTTATAGATTGACGCTGACAATCGTGAACAAAACGCCCTACGGGCGGGCTTTTTAGCATTCACGCAGCTAATGGGAACAATGACATTTGTCGAGATCTGGCTGAGGAGCGAACAG
>QIEW01000272.1 GCA_003230535.1 bacterium | reverse complement strand
CTGACTATAGGGGAACGTGCAAATTTATTGGAATTAGTGTCAAAAAACAAGGCGAACAGAGCAAAAATTGTCAATGCTTATATATTGGCTGTCACCGGCGACCTGAAAATGCATTAAAACCGGGACCTCAGAAAAAAGGAGATATAATCGATTGGGCAAAAACAAGCAGTAACAATAAAGAAAAACTAATTAAATAGTATAGGAATTTTCTTTTTTTGATCCACTAAAACAAGCAGATAAGTTTTTATGTGCTGTCGGGTTCTCAAACCCGACAGCCTGAATGAGTGGCAGGTTTCCTGAACCTGCCACCACCTTAATGAACCTCTTCAGCGCCGTCTCAATATCCCATATAGGGAAACCAGTAACTGCTATATTGTCGTATTGAGTGTCATAGGGGAGGAGAAAAAGGTTGTCAGGGGCATCCGGAGATTCAGGGGAGCCATGGCCGGCAAAATAAATAGTGACCATGTCTTCTTCAATGGCCAGCTTGAGCCAGGCAAATAAAGCGTCTTTGATGTTTTTTCCGGTAGCGTCCCGGTCTATGAGCAGTTTCACTCTGGCAGGAGCATATTTACCTCCATCCGGTGAGATAACCCAATCATAGAACGCCTGGGCATCTGCCGAAGCAGACCGGGAATGCGTGTATCCTGGTAACGGGAAATGCCGATAACCACCGCCCATCTCTCTCCGGCAATATCGGTATAAACCCTCTTCTTTTGGCGTTTGGGAGATGAGGGTAATGCGCTCGGTGGTGGCTTTATTTCACTGACCTTACCACTACTTAATTTTGCAACTTGACTCTCAGGCAACCGCTCTTCGGCCTGCTTGAGCAATCTAACTATTTCAGTGCGGCCATTAATAAATGCTCCATGCGACAAGGCTGTCTGGCCCAAAGTGTCTTTCGCATTTACATCGGCCCCTCTGTCTAGCAGGAGCTTCACGACGTCGGTGTGGCCATGCTGAGCTGCCCATAGCAAAGGGGTCATAGCATTCTTCTCTCTTGCGTTCACGTCAGCGCCTGTATTTAAAACGGATATTCACCCCTGGAAATTTCGTAACAGGTTGAATATACAATAAATGCATGGTATTTTATGCTTTAGGTGTAGTCACTAATATAATAAATAATATTTCGATATTATATTGACAATAGATAATATGGATGGTATTATTGTAGTTATGCATGTGGTGGAAAACAAATCGACATCCAAAACAGGTAAAAAAATATATCAGTCCACTCTTTTGCGGGAGTCTTATCGGGAAAACGGCAAGGTCAAGAAACGGACCGTCGCCAACCTGTCCCGTTGTACTCCCCAAGAGATTTATGCCATTAAACTCGCCCTGAAACACAAAAACGATCTGTCGGTCCTGGGATCGCTTAAGGAATCGGTTGATCTTCAGGAAGGTCTTTCAGTGGGAGCGGTATGGACGCTTTATCAATCCGCCAGGGAGTTGGGAATTATAAAGGCTTTGGGAAACAACTTTAAAGGGAAACTGGCGCTCTGGCAAGTGATTGCCCGAATAATCGATCAGGGCTCCGGACTATCTTCCGTACGGCTGGCCCAAACCCACGCAGCCGGTGATGTGTTGGACCTGGGAAGGGGATTTGACGAGAACGATCTATACC
Source organism: bacterium (assembly GCA_003230535.1). GTDB lineage: Bacteria > SZUA-182 > SZUA-182 > SZUA-191 > SZUA-191 > SZUA-191. The sequence continues at coordinate 8,965 of QIEW01000272.1, read as the reverse complement.
AAAACCTGGCATGGTTGGCTGATAATCAAGTTGGAATTGAAAATAAGCTGTTTCAGTTCAGGCAAAGTAAAAGCAAACCGCAATTGTTTCTTTACGATGTAACCAGCAGTTATTTGGAAGGACAGAAGAATTATTTTGGGGCGTATGGTTACAACCGGGACCGGAAGAGGGGTAAAAAACAGATCATAATCGGTTTACTGTGTGACGAGTTTGGTGATCCGGTTTCCGTGGAAGTGTTTGACGGTAATACCCAAGATCCAAAGACATTCGCTTCTCAGATAGCCAGGGCGGCGCAACGCTTCTGTTGTGAGAGTGTGACCTTTGCAGGGGACCGGGGAATGATCAAGAGCGCTCAGATAAAGGAGTTGCCGGAAGGATTTCACTATATTACCGCCATAACCAAACCGCAAATAGAGTCATTGATAAAACAAAAGGTCATTCAGCTGGGATTGTTTGATGAAAATGTTTGTGAAGCGGAAAATAACGGGGTTCGATATATTCTGCGGAAAAACCCCGTCCGGACCGAAGAAACAGCGCAGACGCGTCTGTCCAGGCAGCAGTCCATAAAGAAATTTCCGGAAAAGAAAAATCTCTGTCTGGAACAACACCCCAGGGCGAAAGTCGAAATTGCAGTGAGAGATGTGAAAAAGAAAATAGAATCTCTTAAGCTGGATAAATGGCTGCAAGTTATGGCAGGAGACCGGACATTGAGTTTACAACCAGACGATGCCGCCCTTAAAGAAGCCTCTCTTCCGGACGGTTGCTATGTTATTAAGACCAATCTTTCCCGCCAAAGCGCGGATAAGCAGACCGTCCATGATCGATACAAGGATTTAGCGGCAGTGGAGAAGGCTTTTCGATATTGCAGACCTGGGTTGCTGGAGGTCAGACCGATCTTTGTTCGAACGGAGAAAAATACTCAAGGGCATGTTCTGGTGGTGATGCTTGCTTATATGATTATCCGGAAACTGGCTCAGGCCTGGAATAAGTTCGACTTAGAGGTGGAGGAAGGCATCGATCAATTATCGACTCTTTGTTCAATGGAGGTCATCGTCAAAGATCAGGGTTCCTGCCTGAGGATTCCCAGACCCCGGGAAAAAAAAATCCCGTCAATTATTGAAAGCATTAGATATCAGAATGCCGGTGGTCTTACCTCATCGGGATTTCCCTGTAGTCACTAGAACAAAACTGCCAAAACAGAGAAAAGTTCCTATATATACCGCAAGTTAACTCCCTATTATAGTATGCGCCTTGGGGTGAACATCCGTTGTAGCTGACCAAGTCAGGAAATTCAGCCTGGCGATATCTGCTAATATGCTGTAAATAATAATGTTTAAAGGTTCGATAACCAGACTGATGGAAGGCAATGATTATGGTCATAACGACAACTTAGATTAAGACTGCTTGGTTTGCAACGCTTTTTGTCGGTAAACTCCAGCAATTGGGATTCCCGGCAAGGCAAAAATCATCGACATCACAAAATAACCGATCTAAATCCATTTACGTACCTCCTTGTTGAATATGATAATATCTGCTTTTACAAAATATTATTTATAGCAACAGGAGGTACGTCAACTTTTTTTGTGAAAAACTCAGGGAAACACATAATATAGCCTGTAAATACAACAATATTTATATCGAGCTCAGGTTAAAAAAAGTGTAAATTTGGTCTTGACAATCCAGTCCATCTCATTCTCTCCCCATTCAGGTGAAATCTGGTAGAGGTGTAGCAGGGCGGAGGGTCGGGTATTTTGTATGCAGGCAGCACCGCTCCCGCCGCCAGCATTCAGGTGGCAGGTGAATTATAGGTCAATGCCGTGTTTGTTGATCCATCCGCGGCGCTCTCTATAAGTACCGGTTTTAAAAGCGAAAGTCCGTTAACATTTTTCGATCTCCCGCTACCTGGCACAGGTAGCGTTCATCTGACCCAGGTTATGCTCTTTTAGGAGATTTTTCGGTATCGAGTCCCGAGCCAGTTCCAGTAGCCTTGCATGGTGAGTGAAAAACAGAACTTGTGTCTTCTCAGAAATGTGGCTTAGCAGCTCCAGGGTTGCTTGTGCACGTCGGTCATCAAAATTGATAAGCACATCATCAATGATTAGCGGAAGAGGCTCATTGTGTGCCACGTGTCGTTCGATACTCGCCAGCCGAAGCGATAGGTAGAGTTGGTCCCGCGTGCCATCGCTCAAGCCTTCAACCGGCACCTTTTCTTCGTTATTCCGGATACAAAGAAGAATAAGTTGATCACCGGCGCCGAAACCGGAGGTTAGTCCCACAAAAGCGCCCAGCGTAATATGGCGAAGAATCTCACCGGCCCGCTGCAAAACCGGGCCCTGATTTTCTTCCCGGTAACGCTTGATTTCCCGATCCAAAAGTAGCGCAGCCAGTTTAGTCCGCGTATAAGTTTCAACGTAATACCTAATTGCGGCTAGTGTCTCTTGAGCTTCCACAGCTGCGTCTGCCGCTTCCTGGACGCCATCCATTGAGCCTAACTCGTTCTTTAGACTGCCAACTTCTTCGCGGAGTTGGTCGCATTCATTTACAAGGCGGTTACAGTTCCCTTCAAGCCTTTGTATCTCAGAAGGCAATGTGTCTGGATCAACTGCCTGAGCTTGCTCAATAAGCTCTTTGAGCGGTATACCCTCACCGAGCAACTGTTCCTCTAAGTCCTTGAGCTTTGAAACGATATCCCTATACTCTTTGGATTGACGTTCCACTTGCTCCAGCTCTTCCGGGGTGTTGCAACAAGCGCTCTCCATCAAACGGTCTATCGTTGCCTGCGCACCTTCCCGTTCCCGTTTCAGACTGTTAAGTTCCTTAAGGATCTGTTGCAGGCGTTTGTTGAGATTATCCCGGTCTTTCAAAGCTTCCTTACCTATTTTGAGCCGATTGACGAGTTTGACAGCCGCCTCTTCGGCCTGCGTACCATCAAGATCCGGAGCGAATTCCCGGGCCAGTGTAGCAACACCATCAGCGAATTGGCGCGCGTCACTTTTAATGCGATCAATGCGAGTCTGATCTCGGCGTCCAGCATCGATCTTCTGAAAGAGTTGGGAGTGTGTGTTCAAGATTGCTTCAGCCTCCTCGGTGGCGGCATTTGAATCAATGCCGATGACTTGCACCGCACGTCCCCAATTGGAGCGCCACTGTTCCAAGGCTTCCTGAGAACGCTCATGTTCCTTTTGTTGGTTTTCCCTGGAGGTTCCTGACTTCTCAAGGTCTCGCAGTACCTGGTTGCGCGTTCGCTCTGTCGCGTCGAGACTATCTACAACTTCCTCAGCCTGGTCAAGCAGGTCGGATAGTGATTCATTTCCAGTTGGCGCCCGCTGACCTAACTTGGTAAGTTCCTGGTTACATTGATTGCGGAATTCCCTGATTTCCTGAAGCAGCATGTTCTGTTCTTGCTTGTACTTTCTTAGCTGAGCGACGGAATCAGCGAGTTTCTCATGCCGGTCGAGCCAACCCCGCATTTCACCCGGCGGCAGCGGTTCGATGCGAGCCGGCTTCCAAAGCTCACGCCATTGGTTTTCGAGTAAGTCTGTATCCTTCCCGATTTCTGCGAGTTGTTGACCAAACCCCGTGTATTCGGTTTCGTACCGCTTACGCTCCGTACTGAGGGTGGAATGCTTTGCCGCGCGATCCGCGTCATGCCACAACCTGTCGGCAGTATCGTCAGCCTTTCGGACTTTGCTTTCATACTCAGCGGCAAGCGTCCCGGGCGCATCAGCCAGCGTAGGATCACCATCGATCCAGATGTTCCGGATCTGCCGCCAGATTTCGTCGCGTGCCGTCCGTACGCTTTTCAATTCATCTTCAGAGGTGACCGTGCCGCGTGCCTCCAGCTCAACGAGGTTGCTGTCAACCCGTTCGAGATCCTTTACCAAATCCGTTTTTTTTGCCTCTACGTGTTCCCGCCTCTTATCCAACTCCCGAAATTTCGTCTGAAAACGCTTCAATGTCTCCTCCGGAGGCAGAGGGATTCCCTCGATCTCGTCTAAAGACCCTTTCCAAAGCAGGATTCCGGAGAGCTTATTCTCAGCTTTGGCTTCCAGTTCTTCGATATCACACGTCAATTTGTGGAGCTGTGTATCGAGGTCGCCACGCTTACGAATGCTGACAACAATTCGTCGCAGCACATTGGCGTCCTGCGGCCGTGGAAGCTTTTCATTCTGACGCTTAAGGTCCTGCAGGGTTCTATCAACCTCGATAAGATCTTTTTCGGCCTTTCGCTGGGCTATATCAAGCAGGGCGAATTTCTGGGCGAGCGCCCGAATCCGCGCCCGAGTTGCCACATCAATTCGGAGCCGATCCACTTTATCAAGGGACTCGACGCGTCCTAACTCCCGGAGAAAGAGCCGAGCATCCTGATAGTCAGAAGCTACTTCGGCTGAGAGAGCAGGTAAGTCTTGCATTGCTTTTTTGTGTGCTCCGAGACGGTCTCTCAGATCCTCAAGAGCGTCTTCCCGCGCCAGTAACTTCTCTGGTACATCAAGTTTTGCCAAGTCTCTTTCACATTGATCTTTTTCGTCAATCAACTTTTGTACCTGAACATCTGCATTATCCAAAATGTGTTGAGCTTTTATCCGTTCCTCCGTTGAGGACTCGTGAACAAGCTTTACTTCCCCGAGTAAATTTTTCTGCCCGATCAACTCTTCCTGTTTTCGAACCTGTGGCAGCGCTCGCTGGAGACGCTTGAGTCGATTAAGCGCAGCGCTGACATCCTGACGTTCTTGTTCCAATGTCTTGAGTTGTTTTCTGGCCTTTTGAAGTTTCGCTTGCAGATCTTCCCAGCCTTTTGGCTTCAGCGAGAATTGAACGATTTTCCTTTTGGCTTCTTGAAACGTCTTTAGAGCAAGATTAAGCGGTCGTTTATGGGCGCCCGGCGTAAAGATGGCTTCAGCTTTATCACAAAGAGATGTGCGTAGCGAGTGAATACTGCGAACGCCAATGCCAGCTCCAAACAGGCTTTCGCCCAGTTCACCTTTTCCTGAAAGCAGATCCTGCCCGCCTCGTACTAGCGCCTCATGGCTGAGACCAAACATTGTTTCGAATAGTTCGCGACCAACACCCTGTAACAAGGGGGTTAGAATCGATTCATCGAGCACATTCCCCTCTATGTCGAGCAGGGTCTTCTTGCGGCCCTTGCGTCGTATCACTTGCAGTTGCTTCCCCTCGCGTCCTTCGAGTCGCGCGCCGATCCTCAGATCAGCTTTCTTGTGAACATGGTCATCCAGGGTGGTTTCCGGGATTCCGAACAGGAGACCCATTACCGCACGTAAGACGGTACTCTTTCCCGCCTCGTTGGAACCAAAGATCACGTGGAATCTCTTCCTGCCCGTTGCTAGATTAATGTCGAGATTAGTGAACAGCCCAAAGCGAATAAGATGCAGATTTAGCAGTTTCATGATTCCGTCCTCTCCAGGAGCCGCGGCACGAGGAACTGTTCGACATCCTCGATCAGCGGGGTAAGGGAGGCGGGATCGTTAAAATCAATGGCCTCATCTAGTTGTCGGTACTCTGCTGGCAGTTTGTTCTTTAGGTCACCAAACTCCTTCAGCAATTCCCTGACGTCATTTTGGTTTTTACTGCGCATCTTTTGTAGGGTGCGTAACAGCCCTCCAACCGGGTCGTCGTGCTCCAAAAGCGTTTCAAGGTCAATAGGCGTCTTTGTGTGAAATACTACCTTTTCGATCCAGACATCATTACTGATATCGAAGACGGTTGCCCGTATCTGGTTTGTCCAATGTTCAGGATCGCTGGACAGGTGTCCATGCGCCTCTGAAGTCCCGACGAGTCGGACGCGGACGGCTAGAATGCGGCCACCTGCGGCATCAGACTGAGAGGCTATAGTCTCTCGCACGAGATCAACTACATCATGCCCTGATGCAGCCATGGTTGTATCGATTTCGCACACCTCCCAGCGGACTACATCGAGGTCACAATGCTCTGCTGAAGCTACCATCCCGTCTTCGACCATTACCAGAATGGCGCCCTTTGAGCCGGTCTCCTTTGCGTGCCGGCCTTGTAAGTTACCGGGGAAAAACGCCCAGGGGTCACTTGAAAGTACTTCTCGTTTATGGACATGCCCAAGGGCCCAATAGTTATAATTCTTGGAAACAAGGTTATCCAGAGAGCAAGGCGCATATGGCTCATGTCCCTCACGCCCGTTGAGACTGGTATGAAGGAGACCTAAATTGAAAAGACTTCGGAGAGGATCTGGATAGTTGAGGGAGAGATTGTCTGTTACGGCACGAGAGGAAAACCCCTGTCCGTGAACAGCCACGCCAATATCCTCCAGGATCACCGTCTCAGGCTTGTGAACAGACAGGAATTTCACATTGTCGGGCATGCGAAGACGCTTGGTAATCTGGCTTGCTGCATCATGGTTGCCGGCGACGATGAAAACCTTGATGTCAGCTTCATGGAGTTTGGTCATTTGAGCGGCGAAGAAGAGACCGGTGTTATAGTCAGGCCAATCTCCGTCATACAAGTCGCCAGCGATTAGCACAAAGGCTACTTCCTCATTGAGCGCCAGTTCTACAAGATTCTGAAACGCCCGACGGGTGGCCCCCCGAATCTCCCCGATAGGGGCTCCTTCATACTGCTGAAGTCCCACCGGGGGACTGTCGAGGTGAATATCGGCCGCGTGCAGAAATTTGAACAATTGTCCCTCCCCGTAATCATGTGTGAGTGTTGAATGATATCTTATACCAAGTTGCCATCAAACATATAGATATCATTTAGATGTTTCGGCCTGTCTCAGGCCGAAACTACTAAAGGGGCGCGCTACCCTTAAACCTTTCGGCTTGAGGACAAGCCGAAAGATCAAAGATAATGAGTTTATACTTTGAATGCAACTTAGTATTACTATCCCTGGAAACTCAGACAGACATGCTAATCTCCGTCAAACTCTTCGAACGCATCATCACAGAACATCCTCTTCACTTTTTTCATAGCATTCAACCCATTGTCCAAACGCAGGAAAATAGTTTCGCTGTAAGTGGTAAATAAACAGTTAGTAGGGCGGAACAAGGCGTAAGCCGGTTCCGCCTATCCTAGTGCGCATGTTATTGGCGGTTCCGCCTCGCTTTAACCGCCCCACTCCTCTATTTTATTAAGGAGAAGCATACAATACAAATAAATATATTCGATCCATAATCTTAATTATCTCTAAATCAGTAAAAAGCATACGTTTAAATGTCATTGCGAACGAAGTGAAGCAATCTCATATGCCGCGGGAAAACAAGGGGTTGCTTCGTCGTTTCATTCCTCGCAATGACACAATTATTTGTCTATATTTTATTGAAACGCTCCACTAGTTTATTTCTTCCTACAAGTGTTTGTCCAAAATTTATACCGCTTTTACTTGGCGGCTTATCATGTTTTGAGCGGCAGGATCAATCTATGATAGAGAAAACAGTATAAAGGGCTACCGGGTCGTAATGTTTGAAGGCGGCGCGGTAGGAGGCGATTCCCATGCATCCGCAACGGGAGCAATCAGCGGCCTTCCCATATGTGCATGGTTTAGGGGTGCCGTCAGCGTTATAGCACCGGCACATATCTCCCAATGAACACTTCTCCAGAGAATTCCATTCCGAAAACTCCCCCGACTGCTTCATCTGATAAGCCATTCCTTTTGAAAATCCCATCAGCCGCCAATATTTCTTTTTTAAGCGCAAGAGATCATCTAAAAGTTTATCCCGCTCATCTAATGGAATAAAGAGAGCATTATCACTCCCCTTATGTGGAGTGAAAAAACTGAAGCCAACCCCTCTGATCGGCTGAGAACTCATCTCTTCTAAAAATTCTTCAATATGGTTCTGATTTTGACGGGTGATAGTGGTGTGGATAATCGGCTTTCTGGGAGCTTTTGTTATGTTGCTCATAACAGTATCATAGACACCCTCCCCCCTGATTTTATCGTGAACCTCCCGGGGACCATCTAGTGAAAGGAGCCATTGGGCGTTTATGGGTAAATACCCCTGGGTGCCGTTTGTAAAGATGAGGGTGAAGTCAAATATGCGGCTGGCTGCCTCACAGATATTGGGGCGTAACATAGGCTCCCCTCCATACAGGGTGGCCGAGCGCGTCCCCGATGCCCGTAAGCGCCTTAGAAATGCCAGCATTGCCTCATCATCTAATTCAGGAGGCTGTTCCTCCTTCCACCAGTAACAATGTGTACATTTCAGATTACAACGATTGGTGAGATCAACAGCCGCGGTTGCCTTAATATCGGTAAACGCCCACTTATAGAATAGACCGATCTTTTTGAGAAATTTCACCTCTTATCTCTCCCTCCTTATGGAGATGTGCCGCCATCATTGATGGTTACAGAGGTAATTGTAACATAATATCAACTGATTAGCCAGCATTATCTGATGCCAGATGCCATTTTTCAGGAAAATTATAAAAATATGGAGGTCAGTCCCTACAATCTAATTGTTGACTTACCAACAAAACCGCCATGTTTATCAGGGGGTAAATGTTATTGACTTACTCAATGTTATTTATTATAGTTACTTATCTGGTTAAATCGAATGGATAAATTGGCAAAATATTATGAAAATAAAAATAAGGAAAAAATATTTTTTTATAACCGTTATTGGTATTGTGTGGTTCTTGTTTGTGTTTCTGTTCACATATACAATATTAAAGACAGTTCATTTCTAGGGCGCTGCCTGTTTTATCTGACCAGGTTGCTGTTGTCCATTGGGGTGGATGTGGGGTATCAAACTCGGGTTGACAAACAGAATGATTTTATGAATACTTAGCAGTAAGGATAGGTTCCGGATTATTCATAAATCCATGGTAAACATTAATGATGTTATTTGAATACAGCTACTTACAAAGTAACGGTCAAAAAACAAAATGTTCACTCACCTTACGCAAGGATTGACAATCTACAAAAACCATAAATTATTAACCGCGGAGGACACAGAGAGCGCGGAGGATAAACCAATTGTTT
>QIEW01000407.1 GCA_003230535.1 bacterium | reverse complement strand
AATTTACTAATCATTGTCAAAAGTTCTGGAATTGCAAAGATCCCAATCGCGGAAACCTCTTTATCTAGGAATTTTATCTTTGGTAAACTGTCTGTCTTTAGCTTGCCAGAAAAAACTGTTCGGAACTCCACATTATTTACAAGATTATTTTCTGATGAGTTTGCATAGCTATAGGCTCCTATTCGATTAAAACCTTCAAAATCATTTAACCCAACATTAAGTTCTTCCTTTAATTCCTTTCTAATCGTTTCTTCATCCGAATCTAAACCTACTACATGCCCTCCAACTGGTATGTCAAAACATCCGGGTGATTCAAACTTATTAAAACTTCGAATCTGAATTATTGTATAATCTTTCATGTTTGGATGATCTATAAACACATGGGAACAGCGATGCCGAATACCAACAAGGTGAGATAACCACCGAGCAACGAGTAGCGCTGGGTTGTTTTGCGCATCTATTTGTTCGGTAAACCATAACCCAAATTGTCTATGTTCTTTTACAATCTCCTCATAATCTTTAATTATATTTTTATTGATAGAAATTGGATTTCCAGTTTGATCAACATTAATAAAAAATTCCTTTATCCCATATTCTGATGATCTTTGGGCTAAAGTATCAAACAACCATGGACTGTCAGTACAGTATAAAAAGAACTCCTTTATCTCATAATATATTGCCTCATTGAGATTGTAATTTGTAATTGTGAGTTCAGACCTAATTTTTGAGAGACATTTTTTAATATCCATATTGTTCTGCTTCTTTTTTTACTTTGGTCCTGAGGTCCATGTTGTGCTTGTATAATTTTATTGAGGAACCAGTAGTAATGAAAAACCAGAGAATTAGGAAGATATAGTTTGGTTCTCTGGTAGCAATGATAATGGCACAAATAATTACCACTGCTATAGTAAGCAATGGCATCGCAAATGGTGCAAATGGATCGCGAAACTTGTGTACGTAATCTTCCCATCGTTTTTCCGTTTCTGAAGAACTGTTTACCCCTAAAAAAGCCCCTATTCTCTTTACACTATAGTCTTCGCCTGAAATGTAAAGATCAAATGCAATGGCAATCACGGGAACAATATACAATATAACTGTGAAATCAATACGCTCAGTCTGAATAGAGCCGATTCCAAGTAGACTTATTACAAATGTGAGCTTACGGATGTGAGCTTACGGAGAGCATATTTTGTCCGTAACTCTTGAGTCTTTATCTTTTCTTCGTATAGATGCTTTAAAAATTCTTGCTCTTGTTCAGTTTGCATAATCCGGCCCCTCCAGTTTTTCATTTTATCCCAATCATTGCCAGAAGTAAACTCCTCTGTTAAGATAAGGATAAGAGGTGACGAAAGGATGCTGGTAGTAGGGATAACCGGTGGGGTAGCTACCGGTAAGAGTCTGGTGGCCGGAGAGTTTGCCAGGTTGGGGGCTAGGGTAGTGGATGCGGACGCCCTGGCCCGAAAGGTATTGGAGCCGGACCTGCCTGCCTGGAGGGAAGTTGCGGCTGAGTTTGGCCGCCATATCCTTGCACCTGATGGAACTATCGACCGAGCTAGGCTGGGAGATATAGTTTTTGCCGACCCGGAGAAGCGGGTCAGGCTGGAGCAAATCATCCATCCACGGGTGCTGGCAGAGCAGGAACGAAGGTTGGTCGAGCTGAAAACCCAAGGGGCTCAACCGTTGGTAGTTTTGGATGTCCCTTTGCTTATCGAGGTAGGCTGGCATAGAATGGTAGATCGGGTGGCGCTGGTAATGGCGGACTATCAATGCCAAGTTAAGCGTCTCCGGCGGCGGAACGGGTTAAGCGATGAGCAGGCCAAGCTCCGGATAGAGGCCCAGCTGCCCTTGCAGGAGAAGCAAAAACATGCCCACTATATCATCTACAACAATGGTTCTCCGGAAGAAGCATTATCCCAGGCAAAATCTGTCTATAACAAGTTAATCCAGGAAGCTGGACTGTAGCCGATAACTTAATGAAAAAGGACTGGTTAATGAAAAAACGGCTCAGAATGTGGGTATATTCTTTAGGGATAATCCTCCATTTTATTTTCCCGCAGCCTGGGATATGTATTGAGAGGTTAGCGTTAAAGCCGGTAGATAAGGTGGTTCTTTTAGAGCTGCATGGGGATAACAATTATCCGGTGGAGAAAAGCGATGATATGGTGTCCCGCTTGGGAGATATTCGGTCTACCGGCAAGCAATACCCTCCTCTAGAAGCGCGGGGGATGGGAATTCTGGTAGAGATTACTGTGGATGGAAAGAAACGGACTATCCTGTTTGACGCCGGCAGCCGAGGGGATGTCATGCGGAACAATTTTTCCTATTTCGGAAAAAATCCGGCTGAAATTGAAGCGATTGCTGTCTCTCACGGCCATTCGGATCATTTCGGCGGCTTACCGGAAGTATTGTCTATGATCAGAGATTATGGGAACCCCGAAAAGGTGCCCATCTATGTAGGCAGCACAGCCGCCTTTGAGGAGCGTTATTTTCGTCGGAACAACGGTCAATTAAAAGGCCCTTGGAGGTGGCCGAAAGAAGCGGTGGAGAGATTAGGCGGAGAGCATATTCTGGGCGGCCCTCATCTCTTACTGGACGGCATCGCCCTCTATACCGGCCCCATTCCTCTGCAAACTGCCTATGAGAATATAAATCTGAGCAAGAAAAAGGGCTGGTGTATCAAGGATGCGGCTGGAAAGGTAAAGATGATAGATATGACTGAGGAAAGCGCCGTGGTCATCCATGTTAAAAATCGGGGATTAGTGGTAATCTCAGGCTGCACCCACCGGGGTATCATCAATACACTGCGCTACGCACAGCAGCTGACCGGAACTAACACAATTTACGCCCGGTTCGGGAGCTTTCCCAAGGAGGATAAGGATAAGGCGCTTCAGGACTTATTAATCATAAAACCATCTGTGTTTATCGGAGCCCATTGCTCGCCCAATAAGGCAGACCTCCTGCATACCTTGAGAATTAATCTGCCCCCAAATGGGATTAACTATTACCAGTCTGTTATCGGTTCAGAGTTTAGTTTCTCAGGCAACTAAACCAGCATGGATTATTTATAAAACAAACAGCCGCGTTATGGGGAGGGTTAAATGATTGTAGTTAAAGCTACAACTATATCAGACGCCTGGCATCAGGCAGTATATCAATGTTGGAAGAACGGCTATGATTACAAGATTGACAGTGGTTCATATCAGGGCCAAATTCGGAGGCAATTCGATTTTTTTACGTGCGAAATTTCTCAACCCGAAGTAAGACCGCTGGCGATACAATTTCCTGAAAATATGACCCTGCCGCCTCCCAATACTGAGGAACAAGTTGAAGATTATGCGGTTAGTTATCTCCTAAGTAAAGATATTTCAGGGAAAGAAACCTATACCTATGGCAGTAGGATGTTGAATTTTCCTAACCCGGATGGTTCTTTTACTGATCAGATCAAATGGATTATCGAGCACCTCAAGGGATTTCCCGGAAACAATCATTGTGCGATTACAATTCCCTTAGGCGGTGACTTAAACCTTGAGCATGCTCCTTGCTTGCGGGTGGTTGATCTGAAAATAGTACACGAAAAGCTGGATATATCCGTCTATTTTCGGAGCTGGGATTTGTGGAGCGGCTTCCCTACTAACCTGGGAGGCTTTCAGATATTCAATGAATTTATTGCTCAGGAGGTAGGCGTTCCAACCGGCAAGATGTTCGCCGCCTCCGCCGGCTTACATCTATATGAGATGTATTTTCCGGTAGTAAAGATGAGATTTAATGAATAAACAATTTCGCTACTGTCCTATCAACCGTAAATTGACGGATTTCGTTTCCCACTTTAACAGAAGGTGATTTTCATTTTTAGGATGTGTCAGATATTTTGGTGCAGTTTTGTGCAGTCAGGTCCTCAGACCTGACTGGCGTTTTTAGGATGTGTCAGATTTCCTGAATCTGACACCACAGAAGCAAAACATTACACTAAAGGCTGCCGTCCCCCAACTTTAAGGGTTGAGTTGATAATATCGCTGCCAATTCCATTGGAGGGCTGAAATTCAGGGACAATCAGCTTAAGCATTTTGACAATATTTGGGAAATCCATCCTCAAAGACAACTCAAACAGTTCCTCAATTCTCTGATTCAGATCCAGGGGAACCTTCCCGTTCGGCCTGATCCCCCAAATCTTCTCATTGGAGGTCTTCTCTAGCCGCTCGTCCTTAAATGCCAACTCCTCTCTTAGTTTTTCTCCCGGCCGGAGGCCGACAAATTTTAGGGGGATATCTGCTTCCGGTATATATCCGGCGAGGCGGATAATATCCTTGGCCATATCTGCAATCTTTATCTGTTCCCCCATATCCAGGACAAATATTTCACCGCCCGCACCAATAGTGCCGGCTTCAATCACCAATTGGGCTGCCTCGGGAATACTCATAAAGAAGCGGGCAACTTCGGGGTGGGTAACCAATACCGGCCCTCCCCTGGAAATTTGCTGCTGAAACAGGTTGACCACACTCCCCCTGCTGCCCAGCACGTTGCCAAATCTCACCGCCACCGGTTGGGTGCCTCCATTGGCGTTAACCTGCACCAGAAGTTCGCAAATTCTCTTGCAGCAACCCATCACACTGGTAGGGTTTACCGCCTTATCGGTGGAGATGCAGACCACCTTTTCAGCGTTATAATCCATAGCAATTTCTAACAGGTTTTTTGTGCCCACAATATTATTGAGTACCGCCTCATCCGGGTTAAGCTCCATTAGTGACACATGTTTATCAGCGCCTGCATGGAATACAATTTGGGGTCTAAATGAATGGAAGATTCCCTGAAGCTTCCTTTTGTTGATCACATCCCCGATTACTTCACTGATCGAGAGATCAGGGTCTCTATGTCTCAGCTCATTCGATATTTGAAATATACTATTCTCTCCCCGACCAAACATGACCAGGCTGTTAAGCTCAAACCTGATGATCTGACGACACAGTTCAGAGCCGATAGAGCCCCCCGCCCCAGTGACCAGAACCCTTTTCCCGGCAAGAAATTGTGAGATAGCTTGTTCATTGAATTTTGCCAGCTGACGCCGGAGTAAGTCATCTAAATTGAATTCCCGCAAATCAAGTAATCTCGCTTTTCCTTCAATCAGCTCTTCTATTCCAGGGATAGTGCGGGTTTTTATCCCTAAAGAGTTACAGGAATCTAAGAAATTCCGTATCTCCTGTCTATTGAGGGAGGGGATAGCCGCAATCACCTCATCTACCTTGTGTTGCAGGTAAATATCCTGGAGATGCTCTCTCCTGCCCAAAATCGGGATTCCATGCAGGCTACGCCCAATCTTATGTGAGGCATCATCAATAAAGCCAACCACCTCATATTGATTGTTCATGCCTGGTATTTCTTTTATCTCCCGGCAGAGCATTTCTCCCGCAGCGCCAGCGCCCAAAATTAAAATTCGCTTTCGGCGCTGATTTGTCTGCTGCGACTGGAGAACTTGGGGCTCCTCTGCCTTAGGCTGATTTGTCGTCAATATTTTACTCAAAGGTCTCAGCTGAGGAACATTCTTTGCCAGACGGCAACCCAGCCGAATACCCCCAATAAAAATAATACTTAACATCCAGTCTATTACTATAATGCTCAGGGAAAAATCAAATACGAAGTAAACTAATGGGGTAAAAATTAACTCGCTGATAGTGTTAGCCTTAATAATAGACACCAGATCGCTGATGCTAGCATATTCCCAGAGAGACTTATAAAGACCGAAGTGTTTGAAAAACATAAGCTTAAATAGCATTAACAAAGTCATACCATAAAGGAAGTCTGGAAATAGAGAAGGCGGGATGCGCCACTCATAGTGAATCCACCAGGAGAAGGAATAGGCCATTAAAATAAACAGGACATGCGTCAAATAAAGCGCCATTCTCTTTATTATTTGGCCGGATATAACTGGTTTGTAACTACTTGCTAATGGCTGAGTATACATAACTGGTAATTAGGCTTTGAGACCGCTCGGTGAGGTCTCTAAATTTTATCCCGATATATTGCTGGTGGGGCAGCTTATCGGTTATCTTCCACCTGATTTCACCACTTACCATTAAGGTAGGGTAGAGGGCGGGCAAGGAAAATTCCAGCTCAATAATTGGGGGTAGAGAAATATCCTTCCGGATATCTAACATCATCCCCTCGCAACTGATATTCCCGGCCTGAGCCTCAACCTGACATAATACAGATGGTGTTTCTATTTTATCCAACAATATACAAGAGAGAGGGAAATTGGTCTCAGCCCGAATATACCTTCGACGTTCGGAAACCAAAGACTTCTTTTTAAGTGGCGGACAAGATTCCCGGTCTCTCCTTGATATATCGTCTATTAAACAAACCAGACTTTCAGGCAGTACTGGTTTGGAAATAAAATATAGTTTTTTCATCTCCTCAAATAGCGACCCAAAGTGCCGATCGATACGAATGCCGATACAAACAATGATCGATGGCTTATCCTGTAGGTTTTTTAATTTGAGAATAGAGGACATCTCTCCATCGCCAATCTCCAGATCCCCATCCAACAAAACGATATCAGGCGCTTTTTCCATAACTTTTGGGTAGATATCTTGGAGATTAACAGTAGAACTAATATTGATTCCCCACTTAGGCAACTCTTGAGAGAGGGTTTGAACCAGAGCTTCATCCCTACTGATAAACAGCAAGGTACTAAATTTGTTGTGTTTTCTGGTATAACTCATTGTCATAACAAGGTAGTTTTGTTTGTACTTTACACGCCGACCAATACTTTCCCCCCCTGCTTTTACCTGCGGGGAAAATTATCCTCAGTTGAAATAGAAAAAAAATTATAAGATGACAAATGATTATAAGATGACAAATGTATGATTGCAATCCCTGTGCCAATTTTATTTTTAGGCTGTCGGGGTCGAGTCGATTTGTCATTCTTTTATCATACGATATGTTGGCATAATATTTAGATAGCTTCAACATATAGTATGATGGGCATTATAGAAAAGATTATTTTGCTATGGAAATGATCAACGATAAAGTAATATACCTCTCTTGCTTTATAACAACAATCACAATATTCATATATTTTTCCGTTGTTATGTATGGCGTACCATCCTATGGGTAAGCTGGTAGCATTTCAAAATATTTATTTGTTACAATTAGATAGCTTACCAAAAACAGGATCATATCTTTAGAGTGGAAACAGCATAAATATTATGAAAAAACGGTTTATATATGCTATTTTATGTATTACGTGTGTTTGGCTAAAAGAGAAGGGATTTTTGGTTCTTTATTGTTTCTGGCGGGTAATTTAAACGTATGGGAATTTCCTTTTTATCCCTCTCCCCCAGGGGAGAGGAAGTGTAAAGTCCGCACGGAAGGCGCTAAGTTCAAATCGAGTTTACCCTAAGCTTATAAGGTAAACAATGCTCTCCTGTTGTTGGGCCGTGGTTATTCAGTATCCTGCCTTAGATTTTTGCCTGGCAGAATTTCCGGTTTTACTTTGGCCAGGAAAGCAGCGGTAAAACCGGTAATCACGCCCTCGATGATCAGCACCGGAATATGGGCGGCTAATGCGGTTACTGCAACCCCATAAAATTCTTCGCCGGAGAGGGCTAGGAATATGGCGAGGAATATTCCGGCTAGAAAAATAGCCAACGCCCCGGCTGCCGCTCCAAATATTGCCTCGCTATGTTTTATGGAAAATTTTTCATGTAAACTAAACACCCCATAGGCACACAGAGCCGGAATGCCCATCATGCAGGCATTAGCCCCCAGGGGGGTTATTCCGCCATGCTGAAACAACAGCGCTTGGAGGATCAACCCTAAAAAAATAGATATAAAAGCCGCCCAACCCAAGACGACTCCGACCAAGCCGATCATTATCAGGTGTACGCTGGTTGGTCCTAATGGAATGTGAATTAACGAGGCGACAAAAAATACCGAGGTAATTACTGATATTTTGGGAATCTCTTCCTGGTTTATTTTCCTTAAAGTAGCGGCGACAATTCCCCCCGCTACTGCATATCCCCCTATCCACACCGGGGCGGTTAATATACCTTCTGATATATGCATATTTGTTGCTCCTTGAGAATGGGGTCATCCAAACCAAATCGTCAACCTTAAAAGACCTCATCTCTAATGTAAAGATTAGTGATAAGGGACTTAGAACATTTTAAAGTACCGTTTGTGGTTTTTTTTGTGCAGTCAGGTCCTCAGACCTGACTGCGGTTTGGGAGGTGTCAGAT
>QIEW01000181.1 GCA_003230535.1 bacterium | reverse complement strand
TTCATTTCGGGAAGGATTCCCGAAATACAATTCTATCCTCCATGAAGTGTCCAAAAAATGGACTGATTTTCACCCATATTTACGAGGTCTGCATTAACAAAAATTTATGAATAAAGCGGGGTAGAAAATAATTTTTGGGGATTGACATTTATAATAAAAATGGGTATAAGTGGACGATAGGGTAAATACGTAACATTAATATTATATGTTTTGTGGGCTTCGAAAGACCAAGATAGCGTCCCATGAGCTGTCGCGGAAAGCTACGGTTTCTCTTTGGGGAAAGGCCGGGTTGCCGAAAAGCCAAATGGCTTTACTGTAACTTGGCCTTTTTGTTTTCTTGTAGTCACTTTAACAAAGGGAGGGCAGGGTTGTGAAAAATGTATGGAGAAGGTCTTTAGTGAGTTTGTTTTTGGGGGTTGTTGTGCTGGGTTACGGAGGGCTAGCGGATGCGGCTACGTGGAAGGTATGCAAGGAAGTGTGGTGTGAATACAATACGATCCAGTCGGCTATTGAAGCGCCCTCAACCGTTAATGGAGATACGGTATTGGTGTCTGGAGGGATGTATGTGGAGCGTATCAATTTCGACGGTAAAGCCATCGCCGTCCAGTCGGTAAATGGCGCCGCCCATACCATTATCGACGGCGATGCCAGCGGCAGTGTGGTAGTTTTTGAAAACAATGAACTTCCGCTTTCGGTACTGGCTGGTTTTACTGTTCAGAATGGATCGGCTCCCGAGGGCGGCGGGATTTATTGTACTGCAAGCTCTTCTCCTACAATTAAAGATTGTATAATTACCAGTAACTCCTCTACCGTGGGTAATGCCGGCGGATTATATTGTGGAAATAACTCCTCGCCAACGATTAGTAATTGTTTAATTACCAGCAATACAGCCGCGGACAGCGGGGGCGGGATTTATTGCGACTTATCCTCGCCGACTATTACCGGTTGTGTTATCAGGAACAATATAGCTTCTGAGAAAGGCGGCGGGATCGTTTGCAACTCATCATCGCCGACGATTATCAACTGCACCATAAGCAAGAACAAAGCTAACCTTAGTGTTAATGGCTCCGGCGGCGGGATTTTTTGTAATAACTCAGCATCGCCGGAGATTACTGATTGTACCATCACCAGCAATATAGCGAATACGGACGCCAATGGCGCCGGCGGGGGAATTGCTTGTGAGAATAACTCCTCACCTTCAATCAACAATTGTCTCATAACCGACAATATGGCTGTAGGCGGCGGCGGGATTTATTGCCTCCTCTCCTCGCCGAAGATTACCAATTGCACCATCAGCGACAACACGGCTACCTGGGGGGGCGGGATTCGTTTAGCAGGTTCCTCGCCGAAGATTACCAATTGTATCATTAGCGACAACACGGCTAACGGGGGCGGCGGGATTTATTGCTTCAACACTTCCTCGCCGAAGATTACTAATTGCACCATCAGTGGCAACATGGCTAATGCTAACGGGGGCGGCGGGATTTATTGTTACTACGGCTCCTCCTCGCCAGTAGTGGTCAACAGCATCTTATGGGGGGATAGTCCTGATGAAATCTATTTACATGAAGTAGGTGGTGATATTACCATCACTTACTCCGATGTTGAGGGTGGAGACCCCGGTAACCCAGGTTCGCCTTATCCCGGTATGGGCAACATCGATGCCGACCCTAAGTTTGTAGTTGGCGACAATTATCACTTGGCTGACGTCTCACCTTGTATTGATAGAGGTACAAGTAATAAAGCAGTCTACCCCACCCTTCCTGATGATGATATAGACGGAGACCCCCGACCTTGGGATGTGCTCAGCATCCCCAATAATCCAAGCGCCTACGACATGGGGGCTGATGAGTATATTAGTTCGTGCCCTCCACCCGAAGTTTCCACTTATAATTCGGCAACCAAAATACTTCATATACCTACCGTGCAGGTAGGTCCCGGTAAATGTTACATTATTGATCTAAAAAAAGAAGCCAAAGGCTGGAAATTTAGCCTCATAAATGCAACAGCAAAACCGTGTGAGTAGTAGATGTTTCGGCCTGTCTCAGGCCGAAACCAAAGCAGGGCGCCGCTGCCCTTACCCTTAGCGCTTTCGGCTTGAGAACCAGCCGAAAGATCAAAAAAGCTGGAAGATTAATAACAAGCTGATATATTAATCAAAATAGTTCTTACCATTGCTGCAAACAGCCGGCATGTCAGATATCCTAACAGCCGGATACCGCGCAAAACAGTTTTAATACGCCCAGGGAGGGCTGGATACGGCGGTTCGTCAGGGAACAACGTCAGCCAGCAGAGGCCCGGGTAGAGGAGCCGCCGCAGGAAAAACCATCTTTTCTCCGGAGGCTGGAGTAGAAACCCTATTACTACCCTGATGTCCTTGTTTGTCGCCGCCCTCTGGGTTAAAATCAGCTCATCATTTATAATCTGGGGAAACAGATGTCTGTTTGCCCAGCTCTGCGGTTCCAACCGTTTCAATACTTCCTCGGGAACGGCGGTTCCCAGTAAGCGGCGCGCAAACCATAAGGCATAATAGATTCTAGAAGATACCCCGCCGTCATCGGCAAGTTGGAGCGCCTGATCCCAGGAAATATACCCCGGCTCAGAGATCATCCAGTCGATATCCCACAAATCCCTTAACACCAAAAACCAATGGCCGGTAAAGTGGAGGCATAAATGCAGCAACAGCATTTCAGGAGCAGGCGCCAGCGCGCCGGCATGACCTATATCAAGGCGTCGCGCTCCCCGCCGCCACTGCTCAGGTTTCAGAGAGAATAACTCCTCCTGGGGGAAGATATCCCAGTGCAGTTCCAAGCTAAGTTGAGGCGGCTCCTGCCTGTGGTAGACCAGGTGAAAAGCGCAGACAGAAGTCAGCCCGTCATCCGGCGGAGGTTGATGGAGTTGGTATCTTTTCTCCAGGACTCTGTTAGCCGCAGGCACATCCTGTAACCGGACCAGCAGGTCTATATCGCCAAACGCCCGCATCCCAATATCAGGATAGAGCGCTTTGGCCAAGGCCGCCCCTTTCAGTAGTATTACCTCCACTCCTTGTTTGGATAAAGCGGGTAATACTTGCTCCAGTTCATTATAATAAGCCAGGTTCATGCTACAGGCAGCGGCATAGTCCTCCCGGAGCTGAAATAATATTGATTTTGGGATCCTGCTTGAGAGAGAGGTCTGCTTAATACGGAAATAGAGGAGGTTGCCGAGTTGCAGCCTCCGGGCCCAACACAATAACCGCTCCCATTCAGGGTCCGTCTGTGGGAGCGCCGGCGGCGTATCGGAGCGGCGGCAGGTAATGGCTATCAGGGCAGCCAGGGCAGGGTCCATTTAGGCGGTTACATTAGGGGATTGGCTGGGAGTATCCAGATAAAGCTCTTCCTCGTTAGGCTTATAGCCTAAGAGTTCGGCATATCTACCCCAATTTATAATAGCGTCAAACAGTTTATGAACTTTCTCATTAGGAAAGAGCATGGTTAGCTCTTCCATAATCACATCTTGTTCTAAGCTCTGCTCCGGACTCCTTTTCAACATCCCGATGAGGATCCGAAAAATTCTTAATGTCTGGAGTTGTACCCGCAGGAGTTCCTTGCGGAGGTTGATACTGGCATGGATAAAACGGCGGCCCAGATTGGTAAATACCACCTGATGTTTAGGGCTATCTATAAAATCAAGTAATTCGGCAGCCTTGACAATCGCGATAACCTCCCCGAACTCTTTTACTACTTCATTAGAAAGTTTAAAGATATCTAATTGACCGCCGCGGTCTTCTAAAACTTCCAGCAACCCGATCACCTCGCCAATATCCACAAAAGGAATCACCTCAGCTTTAACCGCCGCCGGAACTATCGGGGCTTCCGGCCCCTCATCCGGGATGTAGGCATTGGTGATGATACTGTGGATTTTATCCACCATCATAAGAAAGCCGGTTGACCGGTAGTCCCGGGGATAAGGCAAATTATTTTCAATGGTAACTTTAATATGGCCCGGGTTTATCCCCATGATAGCGATCCGCTGAGCCAGATAGACCGCCTCATTAATATTGTGGGTAACCAGAAGGACACTCTGGAGCTCGGTGCACTGGTCTATCCACAGGTTCAGTATCTCAGCCCGCAGGTTTTCGGCCGTGAGAACATCTAATCCGGAGAAAGGCTCATCCATACAGAGCAGCTCCGGTTGGGCCACCAATGCTCTGGCAAATCCTACCCGCTGTTTCATCCCTCCAGAGAGCTCCCTGGGATACGCCTCTTCAAACCCCTCCAAGCCTACCAGGTCTATCACCTTCTCTGTAGCCCGGCTCTCCTTGTCAAGTCGTCGTCCCTTCAGCCCTAACGCAATATTATCATACACCGTAAGCCAGGGATAGAGCGCAAAATTCTGAAATACCATCGAGATGGCCGGAGAAATGCCTGAAAGGGGGGTCCCCCGGTAGAGCACCTCACCGGAAGTAGGGGGAATAAGTCCGGATAGAATTCGTACAATGGTAGATTTCCCACACCCGGAAGGACCTAAGATCGCCACGACTTCCTGATGTTGCATTTGGAGATTAAAGTTCTCCAGGATCCTTATCTCCTTGCCGGTCGGTAAAGCGAAATCTTTGCGAATATTTCTGAGTTCAGCAATGACATCAGCCATAGGACACCTATTGCTTGGCAGCCTTTTGGGATGGCGCCGGTGTGGTTTATGAAGAGGAGCCGGGGCGTTATACCAAGTAGCAATCAGATGGTTAACTGTCAGGTGGTAACACCTGACAGCACCTTAACTACCTTAACTTAATAACCTTAATAGAGCCGCCTTATAGCTATATTTATGGTTTACAGTAGGTTATGGTGGCGTCAGGAGTTACCTCCTGACGCAAATCTTTCATGTTTGATGGCAACTTGGTATTAGGCGATGCCGGCGGTATATTTATGATGATTAACAGAAGGCTTCCCTAGAGGACCAATTTGCGATCCTTAATAAGCTTCGCCTTAATCATATTAAACATTCTATGATATTCCACACCCTCGCGCTGCATTTTGTGGAGATGCTCAGACAATATTTGACGCACATCATCATTTAATCTATCTTCCACCTGGAGATCATCGGAAATAATCCGGGTTATTACCGCAACAGTCTCCTCCGGTTGCTCCAACTCTGCCTTTCCCCTAACCTGGAGTTCCTCCACAATCTTCCTGGCAACAATATCTATCTCTTCCCGGCGAAGCCTCATCTATAGTTCCTCTGGAGATGTTCTACATAACCCGAATAATTCTATAATAGCATGGATTGCTATGGAAGCGACCAACGGAAGCATATTTGTGATCCCGAATTATTCGGGTTAAAATGTAATTAAAGCTGACATGGGATAATCTTGTAATTTCTCACGACCATTTAAGAAAGTAAGTTCTATCAGGAAAACTATCCCGACTATCTCACCCTTCATCCTTTTAACCAGTTCCGTTACCGCCTTAACGGTACCACCCGTGGCTAACACATCATCTACCACCAATATTCTGTCGCCCTCTGCTATAGCGTCTTGATGAATTTCCAACGTATCGGTGCCATATTCTAGCTGATAGGTAGCCTGATAAGTTTTGTAGGGAAGTTTTCCCGGCTTGCGCACCGGCACAATAGCGGCGCCTAATTTATAGGCCACTGCCGCTCCTAATAGAAAACCCCTGGCCTCCACACAAACCACCGCATCTATCTGGTGGTCCCGGTGTTTCT
This sequence comes from bacterium, assembly GCA_003230535.1. Lineage (GTDB taxonomy): Bacteria > SZUA-182 > SZUA-182 > SZUA-191 > SZUA-191 > SZUA-191. Next base: position 135 of record QIEW01000181.1, on the reverse strand, counting down.
CAACCAACTCATCCACCGCTTGCCGGAAAGCCTCGGGATTTTGCAGCAGAGGAGCAATATCCTTAAATATTATACCCGGCTTAGGAAAATCCGGAATATCTCTAATCAAGTCTTTTAACGCTGGCATCTTTCCCC
>QIEW01000115.1 GCA_003230535.1 bacterium | reverse complement strand
TGGTTTATCCTCCGCGCTCTCTGTGTCCTCCGCGGTTAATAATTTATGGTTTTGGTAGATTGTCAATCCTTGCGTAAGGTGAGTTAGTAAATAATCAGAAAACTATATTGCCAGTCGGCCCGACTATCCTAATACTTCTTTAAGCTTTTCAGTCAAGGCGGGAACTACCCCAACCACATCCCCTACAATTCCATAGTTGGCCGCATTGAAAATGGGAGCTTGGGGATCGCTGTTTATGGCTACGATAACTCCGGAGGTCTGCATTCCAACCAAGTGCTGAATGGCTCCGGAGATTCCACAGGCGATATAGAGCTTAGGACTTACTGTCTTGCCGGTCTGTCCCACCAGATGTTCAGAGGAAATCCAACCCAGATCTACCACCGGCCGGGTAGCTCCCAACACCCCTCCCAAAACAGCAGCCAGCTCCGCCAACAAGTTAAAGTTTTCCGCCTTGCCTAAGCCCCGACCTCCGGCGACCACTACCTCCGCGTCGCTTATGTTTACTATGTCAGTAATCTCCCCTATCACTTGCAGGAGATTAGTCCTCCGGCTAAGCTGACTGAGATCCATCTTTTTTCGGCTAACTTTACCCGGCCTGGTCATATCCGGGTCGGCCTTCCCCATGACCTTCTCTAAAACGGTAGCCATCTGGGGCCGCCGCTCAGGACAGATAACCGTAGCCATAACATTTCCACCGTAAGCCGGCCGGGTCTGAAGCAAGAGGCCGTCTGGGGATGATATCTCCAGTTGAATGCAGTCTGCGGTAAGTCCCGTACCTAAACGGGCGGCGACTTTAGGGAAAAATGAACGACCGATAGCCGTCGCCCCGGCCAGGATGATACTGGGCCGATATTCACGGACAAGTCTTTCCAGCGCTTGCGTGTATGTATCGTCGTGGAATTCAGCCAGCAGCGGCTCATCCACCACCAGCACTTCATCCGCCCCATAAGAGATAAGTTCCTCTACCGCCCGCTCCTCGATATTGTGCCCTAACACTGCTACTACTAAGGATTGGCTGAGTTTATCCGCCAGCTTCCGACCCTCTCCGAGGAGCTCATACACCACCGAGGCAGTCCCTCCCTTCCGGCGCTCTCCAAAGATCCATACTCCAGAGCAGCCGTCAGATGGAAGGTGCGAGTTTATTACTTTCTCCGGCAACTTAACATGTCCTCCATCATAAACAAAGCGTCCTCCGGGCGGGTTTAAATCCCCCCTGCCCCCCTTTATTAAAGGGGGGATTAAGGGCAATGCAGTTCACTTAAGGACATATGCCCTTTGTCATTCCTGGCTTGACCAGGAATCCAGACTGATTAAAAGCCTATGGATTCCTGCTTTCGCAGGAATGACAACTTTTTTACTAGACCATCATAGATGCTACAGAATTATAACATATTAGAGCTCGTTTTTCTTCAAAGCCTTCAGCTTTCTCATAAGGCTTATATTATACGGATGATCCTCCGGCAGAAATTCACGGCAGAGATTATATGCTTCCAGATAATAGCGGCGCGCTTTGTCGTATTCAGCGCGCGCCTTCCAGGCAATACCCAGGTTGTTTAAATCGATCACTACATCCGCGTGGCGCTCCCCGTAGTATTGACGATCGATGGTTAAGGCTTGCTCATAGTATCCGATAGCTTTCGCATGGTCGCCTAAGGTATCCCAGGCTCCCCCCAGATGCTTTAAATCTCGGGCAATGGCAGGATGCTGCTCCCCATAGTATTGCTTATTAATGTATAATACCTGTTCATAGCAGCTGATCGCTTTTTTCGGCTTTTTTAAGTTGTCCCAAATTTCCCCCAGATTGTTTAATCGGATAGCTACTGTGGGATGGCTTGCCCCATAATGTTGTTGGTCAATGGAGAGCGCCTGTTCATAGTAACCGAGGGCTTTCTTATCCTTTCCCTGGGCTTTCCAGACCCCTCCCAGGTTGTCTAACCGAACGGCTACCTTAGGATGATGCTTTCCATAGTATCCCTGATCAATAGATAAAGCCTGCTCGTAATAGCTTACAGCTTTGGCGTGCTCTCCTATTAATTTCCAGGCTAGCCCTAAGTTATTTAAAATTGAGGCTACGTTGGGATGTTTATCTCCATAAATCTTTAAGGTAGAAGATAGCGCCTGCTTATAATAGTCGATTGACTTCTGATACTCTCCCAAGTCTATCCAGGATTCGCCGATATTGTTATAGGATAAAGCTAACTTAGCTTGATCCTCCGGGGCATGGACCTCTACCTCAGCCTTGCTCTTTTGGTCCCACTCTAAGGCCTGCCGATAGCGCCCTATAAACCCGTTATATCGGCCAAGATCAATACAAAAGTCATAAGATTGAGGCCAGAGCCCGTCTTCTAAGGCTAACCTGGCCGCCCCCAAAATATGGGGAAGCTCCGGAGAGATTGTTTTTAGCGAGGTCTCTTCATTGTGTTCATCAAACCACTTCTGTAAGTGGATGACATATTTATACTGCATTTTTTTTAGCTGGGGAAGCGATATCCATTCCCGGAGCGCATCCCGCATCAGCCGATGTATGCTCAGACGGTTATCATCTTGTATTTGCACAAGAGAATAATCATGTAAGGTGGAAATATGTTTCCAGACCAGCTCTTTATCCCTCTCCCAGGACAGCCCGCAAACCATTGCCAAAATCTCAGGGTTGATATTGTCCGGTTCAAAGCACATGGCGGCGCTTATTAAGTTCAAAACCAGGGGATTATTGACCAATTCCCGGTTAGTTATCAAAACAGCTTTTAAGCTGGAGGTATGGTCGGTATTAAGTAAAATTTTGTCATCCTGAAGGCAGCGATGAAACAGACCCGTCTCTGTCAACTTAATACAATATTGTTCTAAAGTTATGTCGGTAATTTTGTTTAGATATTTCCCCGCCGCCTCCAACGCCAACGGCAGGTTGCCTAAAATACGGCAGATATTTTGAGCGGCCGCCATATTCTCACTGTCCCGGCCGCTCCCGGTAATAAGCAGCTTGAGGGCTTTCTCATCCGGAAAGATGTCCAGAGAAAGTTTGCTGTCGCCGCCCATATCTTTTCTGCAAGTGGTAATCAGGATGTGGCTGTCGCCGGTAGTGGGCAAATATGACCGGATGCTTTCATAGACCCCTTTATCATCCAGATTATCCAGCGCCAATAATGTTTTTTCATGTTTTTGCTGTAAGCAGCGCTGCACTCGACGACATTTTTCATTCTCCTCCATCTCGCGGGGCAGCCGAAGATCTAATGTCTCTGATAACCGCCCATATTTATAGGTAACATCCTCGGAGCCCCTCAACCATAATATGCCTCCAGGGTATTCAGACTTATATTGATGAGCATATTCCACCGCCAACTGGGTTTTGCCCACCCCGCCCATCCAGCTGATGTGACCTGCCTGACTTATTACGGCCCGGGACCATCTATCCAGTATCTCCTTAAGTTCTTCCATCTCAGCCTCTCGGCCTATGAAATTTGAATTCCGCGGGAAGGGAACATTCCAGGGAACATGGGGTTCTGTCTTCCGAGTGGATTTGGGTGGTGAAGCTGTCTTTTGGCTTGTTTTGGGGGAGGGAGATGGAGCAGATTTCTCTTCCGATTTTCCTGCTTTGTTTCCTTCGTTTTTACCTTTTTTATAGCGCCAAAAACCGATTAATCCCACTAAAGCAGTTATTATTACAGCTATAATAGCCAGTTCAGTCATAAGTATCCATAAGAGCTCAATTGATACCCGCGGAGCTCACGCCTAAAGCGTTTTGTTCTTATTGTAATACAATGGATAAGTTATGGACTACATAGAGGGAAAGTTTTTCGGACAAGCCGTACAAGCCGCAGCCGGCACACAAGATCAGTAAAGATGTCCGTGTTTGCCCTCATGTCCGTCAGGGTGAGTATGGGTGGTGACATGATGATGATGAGTGTAGCAGGCATCTTTGTGCTGTCCGCAGCAGTATACTACCACCAGGTCCGGTCTGGCATTGAGTATCCATAACGCCACCGGTATAGTGACCGCAGCCTCTCCCAGTCCAATCAGGGCTTGGCGATAAAACATAGTTCCCCATGACGTTAAAACAGGTGTTGCCCCCGAAAGTAAAAGCTCCAATGAGCCAGCCATTCCCACCAATATTACCGAGGTCCACGCCGCTACTCCCAGGGAGATGCCAAAACCAGAGCGGTTTTTCGGGAAAAACCCTTTTAGCCACCATAACAGCCAATAACCAACTACCCCGCCCAAGACGGCCATGTTGAAAATGTTGGTTCCCAATGAGGCCAGACCGCCAATGTCAAATATCAGCCGCTGAAGGACTATTACTAAGGTCAGGATAAGGCAGGAGAACCACGGGCCAAGTAACGCTCCTACCAACACCGCTCCCAACAGATGCCCGGAAGCCGCGGAAGTAACAGGAAAATTAACCCACTGCGCCACAAAAATAAAAGCGATAGAAAGTCCTAATAAGGGGATGTTTTTCTCTCCCTGGTGATCACGGACCTTTTTGGCGGCATAAGAACAGACAGCCACCGAAACTACTCCTAAGGCTAAATTAATCCCATTGCTTACTAATCCATCGGGGAGGTGCATTTACTCCACCTTTCCGCTTATAATTATATTGGGCTGTAATGCTGACAGAAACCGCATTTAAAGCTGTAGTCCAAGCCCTGCTCCTTAATAAGAGCTTTGTTCGCCATAAATTCTTCTCGAGGAAGATCGGCGATAATTCTTCCTTCAGCCATCACTAAAAACCGTTGGCAGAGCTGAAACAGAATTGGCAAATCGTGGCTTACCATAATTTTAGTCTCTGAGAGAGATTTGATTAGATCCACAAAAGCCTTTTCATTCAATGGGTCGAGGTTACTGGTGGGCTCGTCTAATACCAATAATTTGGGGAGCATGCACAGGATTGTCGCCAGAGCCACCCTTTTCTTCTGGCCATAGGAAAGATGATGCGCCGAACGCTTCTCAAAATCAGCCAGCCCAACCTGGGTTAAGGTTTGGCAGACTCTGGACTTGGTTTCGTCCGCAGAACACCCCATATTTATCAACCCAAAGCTCAGATCATCATATACCGTAGGACAAAAGAGCTGATCGTCCGGGTCTTGAAACACTACCCCCACATAGCTGCGAATGCTCCTTAAGTTTTTTTTAGTCAATGGTAGGCCGCCGATTTTTATCTCTCCATGCCCTTGAAGTATGCCGTTTAGGTGTTTAATCAAGGTGGATTTGCCGGCGCCGTTATGGCCGACAACAGCGACTGATTCACCTGCATAAACAGTTAAATTTATCTCATCCAATGCCGGCGTGCCGTCTGGATAACGAAAATGAAGGTTGTTAATTTCTATTACCTTCTCTCCTCTATCTACCATACCCCCTCTGTCTTTGGTTTTATGATCCAGAATAATAGACCATGCTGATCTTCTTAAACTCCCTGCTGCTGAAGAGCAATTTGTAGTCGCTGAGCCCCGTCTTTTCGGAAATCCGCCGGGCGACCTGCCGGCAAGCTTCCTGGCTGGGACCATGAATCATAGTATAAAGATTGTATTTCCATTTAGGGGAGGCTGGACGATAATAACAGTGACTAACCTCCGGGAAGCGGGCCATAATGGCGCCCATCTTTTCTATTTCATCTTCAGCCGCACGCCATACCCCCATGCCGTTCGCCACAAAGCCTAACCGCTGGTGATAAAGCACCGCCCCGAACCGGCGGATGACTTGATTTTCCTGAAACCTTTGAACTATAGCCAGCGTTTCAGCTTCAGAAATACCTATCTCAAACGGCTGCTTCACTAAGGGAAGGTTCGCTTGTAATGCCTGAATAACCTGCTGCTCTATCTTGTTTGTCATTTGATTAATCGGTATCCTTGGCAACTTAATCTTTCTACATCTTTCTACATCTTTCTACTTGCTTGTCTTGATCTTTTTCTTGATGTTTCGGCTTGTCTCAAGCCGAAAGGTTTTAAGAGTAGCGGCGCCCCTTTAGTAGTTTCGGCCTGAGACAGGCCGAAACATCCTATATGATATCGTATATGTTTGATTGCAAGTTGGTATAAGTATAGTATAGGCCGGACTCCCGAAGGGGTAGGAAAATATCCTATGAATTTGCCTGAGGTTTTGGTTTGTTGGTATACTGCTCGCTGTGCTGCTCGCCGAAATATTTTTTTGATCAGCTTATTGAGATAAACTTCAGGGTTTTCAATCCCTTCTCTGGTAATGATGAACTCCTGGATATCACTGTTGTCGCTGATGAGTTTCAATCCGTGCTGATAATTCCTGAGCACCTGGCGGCAGAAATCCCCCACCTGAAAATCGGCGGTAAATATGCTCTGAATTATAAGGTCTACGGCCTCCGGAGTGAAACGAACCCGCAAATTATAAAGCTGTAAAAACTTTTCTTCCGCTTCGCGCACTTGTTGTTCTATCTGCCAGATATCCTCGCACACTGTCTCCGGCTTTTTATCCGCAGCAACCGCCCGCTCCGCAGCTATTCTGACCCGCTCCTCCGTCAATGGGAGAAGGAATCCTTTCTTGTCAAGGAATCCGTGTTGAGCATATTCTTCTATCGCTTGGGCTACCTGTTCTCTCTCTAAACCCAGTAGTCGCTTATAGGCTTCCTGCTGTGTCGGATCATCCTTATTTTCAAGGAGTTTTTCGAGTTCTCCTACAGGATTATCAAGCATCGCCTTAGTAACCACTAGATGCCGGATGGAGGTAGACGGGAGCTTTTTTTCAAACTTAAGCAATATCCGCTCCAAAACACTAACTAACCCTCGGGCTCCTATCTTGCTTTGGGAAGCGATATGAGCAATTTCCCTAAATACCTCATCCTCAAATTTAAGGTCAATGCCGTAAGCTTTAAAGTCCCGTTTTTTGCTCGCAACAACGGAACAGTTGGGATTTCTAAGGATTTGATAGAGATCCTCTTCCTCTAAATCTTCCAACACCACTACTACCGGAAGTCGGCCGATAAATTCCGATTCAAAGCCATAGGTAATCAGGTCCTCGGATTTAACCTGGAGGAGATAATGCAGCCTCTCCTCTTCCCTGGCTTCGAGGTGTGCTCCAAAACCTATGCCTTGCTTGTTCAACCTGCGTTTGATGATATCCTCCAAACCATTGAAGGCTCCACTCACAATAAACAAGATATTTTTAGTATTTACCTTTTTATGCTCCATCTTACCGGTTTTCTGGAATTTTAACGCCGCTTCCAGTTGGGAGGCTAAATCATGAGGCACCTTAAGGTCAACTTCAGTATCTTCCATCAACTTAAGCAAGGTACGTTGAACGCCGGTGCGGGAGACATCAGGCCCGACAGCTGAATTACTGGCGGCAATTTTATCAATCTCATCCAGATAAATAATCCCAAATTCAGCCAACTCAATATTCCCCTTAGCCTCATGAACCAAGTCCCGGACCAATTGCTCCACATCGCCGCCTACATAACCGGTTTCAGAAAACTTGGTGGCATCCCCTTTTACAAAAGGCACTCCCAGTTTGGTGGCAATGAGTTTTAGTAGAAAGGTCTTCCCTACACCGGTCGGGCCAACAAGCATAATGTTATTTTTTATATTTCCTACCGGCTCGCCTTCAGCAGGAAGCTTGGCCCGCTGAAAATGGGTACAAATCTTGGTAGCCAGGACTTCTTTGGCGTCCACCTGCTTGATCACAAACTTATTAAGATAAGCTTCCAGTTCCTCCGGTTTCATGTCAAACCGGATCTGGACAGGCTTACTTTCCTCTTGATCGCCTTCCTCTGTTAAGTCCTCTCCCTTAGGCATTGGGAGGACGCTGCCTACTCTTACTGCCCCGTCATATTTCTTGCTCAGAAAATCATTAAAATCCCGCTCCAGCTCAGACGGTGAAGGTGGAAACTTAGCTGCTCTGGTTTTCATAGTTTAAAACTCCCAAAGTTTAGTAATATCTCAGTCAGTAAATTTAATCTTATGCTAAAACCTCTCGGCTTCCCTGAATAATCGGGTAGCCTTTCATCAAGTCAAGATTGACCGACTGCTAGTGTTGGTTCTACTATTCTGGAGCGGGGTGGTCTAACCTTTTTGATATGTACATAGACTATAGACTGGCCTGCTTCTCCGTTTTGCCGGGCAATCTTTATATTTTTTTCACAGAGCTCGGGATCGTTATCGGGCAAGAGTACCACTATACTCTCGGGAGGTATCTTCTTCCCCATCTGTGGATGCTCCACCAGATAAAGAGCGAATTCAGTATGGAGCATATGATTCTTTATGAACATCTCCTCATTGGTCATTTTCCCTGCCCCCCTTTAATAAGTCGCCGTTTATACCTCATCCAATTCAAATTGATGTCGGCCTCGGCATAAGCCAGCGCCTCATTATAATCCCGAAAAGAGAGCCTCTGTTTCTCAACATTACCCTGAGCATCAAGCAGGTCTCTGTGAGGAAACCCATGTGAGGCATCAAATCTTACCACTGGAAACCACCGCTCACCAACCTTTGTTTCATACTGAATTACGAATTCTATGACCCTGCCCCCTATAGGTTTTATGATAATGCCTTCTGCGATCCTCGTTGGTATAGTAAGCAATATAATTAACCGTGTTCACAAATCTGTAGTGAATGACTAAGATAAGTTTTCATTATAGACACTGCGGCGCATTTAGTCGCCTCATTCAGGATACCAGCGCCTGGCAGTCCATTCCCGCCACCACAGCGCCACCTCAAGCCACTACCACCTCTACCGGCAATGGCTGCTTAATGCCCAAAGTCTTAGCAACATAAAGTTTTTCTATGCCGATAACCTGGCCCTGCTTGTTTTTCTTTAATATAATTCCCTCTCCTGCCTCTTCACAGATATACTCATCCTCGGGATTGCCAAACCATATATCCATAGTATCAGTATTTTTATGATAATAGACCATTACTTTATCCATATTACCTCCCCCTCCTTTACTCTATCGGTGGGATATGCGGTTATTAAATACCCCTTTTGCCCCATATGCTTGGCTATTACACAGTATAACCTATCAAATTGTTTGTAATACAGGAAAATATTGTCATCAATCTTGCTTTTTCTAATCTCATCAGGACTATTTAGGGTCTGAATAACAATATCCTCTTTCTCCTGCATGACCCGATGTTTCTTATCAATAAGGTATTTCCAATATTGCTTTGTGGTTCTTATCTCCACATTTAGCGGGGTCTTTACTTCAAAGTATATCTCCATCTACCCCACCACCGCCCGCTGGAGGCAAAATCCTGCCATCTCTGGATCGTCATCCTCAAGTAACATCTCCGCCCGTTTTTAGGTCTTTCTCGGCGATACACAGCCAATCCGCAGGATAGAGAGAGACTCCTTAGGCAGCATACAGGAGCTCTCCCTTCTCCAGGATTTCTGCAATGAATTGGTCGCCAATAGCCAAGCGCCCTTCAAGCTCCCGGTGTGTTAACACCAGAGTCTCCAGAGGAAGTAAGCGATGAGGTACCGGTGAGCAGGCGTTGAACAGTCACCCAGCGGTCAATAAAGCGTTCAGGCGTCTCCTTTCGTACTTCTAGCGAACTGGCCATCGTATCTAGCTTTTATAGTGTCTTAAAATCTTATTCCAGCCGTAAAATCAGTTTAAGCCATTACCACCTCTACCGGCAATGGTTGCTCAACGCCACGTTTAATTCGCCAACCTTGGTTTTCCCGGATACCGGGGGCTCACCTCTCTTTGGCAAAGGCTTACGCCCTATCCCCGATACTCAAACAACTCTGTTTGGGGTTTTCGTGGTTTGTCCTCATGGATTAGGGGAGTGGGAGGATAGCCCAGGGTAACCAGCGCTACCGGATAAAGATGCGGGGGAAGCTGCAAACGTCTCCGCACTGGGTCGAAGGCGGCTACCCAACAGCTGCCCAAACCCTCAGCAGTGGCCGCCGCCAGCATATCGGTCACCGCAATAGCCACATCCACCCACGAATAATTTATATTATCCCACCGCCTTGTCCAGGCTTGACTTGCATCGGCACAGGCTAAGATTACCACCCCTCCCTGTCAAAGGCTTCCCGATCACTCTTGGGCAGGATAATAAACTTCCAGGGCTGGCGATTAGCGGCGCTGGGCGCCCGACGGGCTATTTCCAGTATCCGGGAGAGTTTCTCCGGTTCTATCTCACGATTTTGGTATTCCCTTACGCTCCGCCGCCGATCAAACAGTTCGTAAAAAATTCGCAGTTTCTCATCCATAAAGCTTATCTTTCTAAGGAAGAATTGCAGGTTATAGGAAAATACACACCTTCCACTGAGGCTGGCTTCTAATTTACCTTTATAGATTATAATCTTATAGATTAGTATAATCAATTGTTAATTTATGTCAAATACTTTAAATTCGGGATCATAAACACGCTCGGAGTTGGTCGCTTCCACAGCGGAAGTTTTCGGTAATTTGTATGAAAAATTTGTTTTTTGACCGTTATTATATAAGCACTTGTATTCAAATAACATCATTAATGTTTACCGTGAATTTATGAATAATCCGGGTTAATAAATAATGCGGCGCACGATAATTTTGGGCAAAAACCAGGATAATCCCCAAATTTTTAGCGTTCGATTATATCACCCGAATAATTCAGGAGATTATCCTTATTTACACAAAAGGCCAAGGTCAGAATAACAAACTGACCCCGGCCTTTTGATGAGATAGGCTGTGCTCTAGTGTTGCGTCAACTTTAAAATGTCATAAATTCATTGGTTGTTTAATCCCCCTCATCCTAACCTTCTCCCCCAGGGGAGAAGGAACTTAAGCTTCCTCTCCCCCGGGGGAGAGGATTGAGGTGAGGGGGAAGACATACGATAATTTATGCTTTACACGACACTAGCCTATAGCTTCATCTAGCCTATAGCTTCATTACCCTCCTCGCCGGTGCGGATACGGATACAGCGGGAGAGATCCAGTATCAATATTTTACCGTCGCCGATATTACCCGTGCGTGCGCCTTCTACAATAGCATCTACTGTGGGCTGAACAAACCCATCATTCACAGCGATTTCCAGGCGCACCTTTTTCAGCAGGTTTACCTCAATATCCACTCCGCGGTATGTCTCATGAAAACCCTTCTGTTGGCCGCAGCCTAAGGCATTGGTAACCGACATCTTATGTACTCCCGCCGCATACAATGCCTGCTTTACGTCATTGAGCTTATGCGGCTGGATATAAGCAACTATTAGTTTCATAACTATTACTCCTTTATTAGCTGGCATTATTGGGTGACAAAAATCTGGAAACCAGCATACGACTCCATGCCGTGTTCTTCGACATCCAACCCGCGCAACTCTTCATCGCGGCTGACCCGCAGACCTACCGTCGCCTTCAAGATATAAAACAGGATAAAGGCGCATCCCAAAGTCCAGGCCATCACCGCAGCTACGCCGATCAATTGTGTAATGAAGGGCTGGATACCCCCGCCGAAAAACAATCCGTTGACCGCGCCTGCGCCGCTGGCTTCCCCATAAGCCGCCTCAGCAAACAGGCCCACCATCAGGGTACCGAAGGCTCCGCAGACGCCATGTACGGAGATGGCCCCTACGGGATCGTCTATTTTGAGTTTTTTGTCGATGAACTCCACCGAAAACACTACCACAACTCCCGCCAGCAGACCGATTATGATGGCGCT
>QIEW01000367.1 GCA_003230535.1 bacterium | reverse complement strand
TGACGCTATAAAATGGGAAATCAAAACAGTAGCTGAGATTGATCTCCAAAAATGCACCAAATGCGGGGTCTGTATCCAGGAGTGCCCGTTTTTGGCCATTTTTTAAACGGGCAAATATGGTTGTAGCTTATACTGCCGCGGGTTATTCTCATTTACATTATTTTGACCTTGGGGTCTGGGATAAATTGCGCCATATCATAGCTACCCCAGACACCAGCCTGGAACGGGTTTGAAAAGCTGATATCACAGAACACATTATCTTGCAGGGAGGCGAATGTTTATAAAGTTTACTACTCAAATTTGGCGGGAAAGTTCTCTCTATGTTTCCTACACACCGGAACTGGACATATCCAGTTGCGGTAAGACTATTAGCAAGGCTAAAAAGAACCTCCTTGAGGCAGTGGAGGGTTTTTTGGAGGTAGCTGAGGAGAAAGGCAACTTGCAAGATATTTTAGAAGAAGCAGGTTTTGTCAAGCATGAAGATGAATTAGAGAAAAAACCGGCTGAGATTTTGGTTATGGAAAAAGTCCACATAGCCGTCCCTTAAAACAGCTAAAATTGGCCGTGAGGAATATTTTAAATTGTTGACCATGATATGAAACCCTCATGACCTTCGGTTACAAAGGTGAAAAAGAGATGAATATAGTTAAAGAACTCTTGTTCTGGTCGTATGCAAATCTTGCTATGGCTCATACTGCGCTAGATAAGAAGCAAAATAAATATGCAACCTTTAATTACATGATAAGGGCAAAATTGTTCAAAGGTCTCATGGAAGGATCAATGAATATAAGAACAATCTTTGATGATGAAAAAATAAAATTGTTATCAGGTAATATGTGTAGCTATTGTGGTGTAACTGAGAATTTGGCGGTAAAGACTCAGGGGATAATTTGGTTTGCGCGTGCAGGTCTTGCAATAGTTCAAAGGGAAAAAAAGACTTAATGGAGTGGATGAGCTACAAGGATACGTTTCCACCATTGATGATTCTAAGGCGTTATTTGAAATTGGTCATCAATTATTGCATTGAAAATAGCCTAATGGAATGTACGGTAGAGTATTTAGAGAATCAAAATCTTCCCTTCAAAATTGAGTATATTCCAGAGAGTTATCCAAAACCATACAAGTTAATATTAGTTGCGGAATTAAGTACATAACAAGGCATCGCATTCAGACTGCCAAAAGTATCGCGGCTTCCGCTACGCTGTCGCCACACTACTTTCCTGGTTTTTCCCTAGTTCCCAGGCTCCTGCCTGGAAACCCATAAAATAATGTTATGCTATATTCATCTGAGTGGCGGCTCTATGTGATCTTATCCGCCTCACCGGAGTGTAAATCCGATCCGCTGGAGCTGGCCTCGCTGGCGATAGGAGGAGGGGCCGATATCATTCAACTGCGTTACAAAGGCAAGTCCCTGCGGGAGGCTTACGGCCTGGCAAAGTCTTTAAGGCGGCTTACCCGGGAGGCTAAAATCCCTTTAATTATCAATGACCGGGTGGATCTGGCTTTAGCGGTGGAAGCGGATGGCGTCCATCTGGGACAGGATGATCTGCCGTATGAGCAGGCCCGCAGAATTTTAGGATCGGGGAAGGTCATCGGACTCTCATGCCATTCCCTAAAGCAAGCCCGGCAAGCCGAGACTTTGGGGCCGGATTATATCTCTCTGGGGCCGGTCTTTCCCACCCGGAGCAAGCCTGATGCCAAACCTGCATTAGGATTGGAGGTATTAACCCAGGCTCAACGGGAGCTTCAAATTCCTCTGGTGGCTATCGGGGGGATAGCCCTGAGTAACCTGTCCAAAGTTATAGAAGCCGGAGCCAGGCGGATTGCGGTCATCTCAGCCATATCACAAGCTGCTGATCCTGCTGCTGCTGCCCGAAAACTAAAGGACACCCTCCAGAGGAGGTTGTGATAAGGTTTTGAGTTATGAAAATGTCCCATCCGCCGGCAGCGCTTACTATAGCCGGTTCAGACCCCTGCACCGGGGCTGGCATCGGCGCTGATCTTCGAACATTTTGGGCGCACAAGGTCGTAGGAGTACATGCTATTACGGCTATCACCGCCCAGAATACACAAGGTGTGGCGTCAATATACCCTTTGTCCCAAAATGCCGTTGCCGATCAGCTAGAGGCCATCTTTTCAGATATTGAGGTAAGCGCGGTAAAAATAGGTATGCTGGCCACTGCCGATATAGTGCACGCAGTAGCCCATAGTATAGCTGCCGCTTCTGTTCAGCATGTAGTCCTGGATCCAGTGTTAAAGGCTACCGATGGCACAGTGTTGCTGAAAGAGGAGGCTATTCCCGCCCTAATAGAGAACCTTCTGCCCCAGGCGGAGCTTGTAACCCCGAATTTGACGGAGGCAGAGAGGCTTTGCGGCTTTACCTGTTCTGATCTGGAAAAGGTTAAGGATGCCGCCGCCGTCATATTGAATTACGGCCCTAAAGGGGCGCTCATAAAAGGCGTACCTACATCAAAGGCCGAGGTGCTGGATGTGCTGTTCGACGGGCGGGAATACTACCTGTTCCGTCATTTACGATTAGAATCTGTAAATTGCCACGGTACGGGTTGTGTATTGTCGGCGGCTATCGCGGCGGGCCTGGCTTTGGGGCGGGGGTTATTTGAGGCGGTATCCGGCGGCATCGACTATCTCCATGACGCTATGAGGCAGCCCCTAAAATTGGGGACAGGTTCTCCCATCCTTTATTATCCCAGGTAACCGCCCGCTTCCCTCTCCCATTCCAATGCTAATTCCAAGTCCTCGCCTGTATTGATATTAAAAAACGATTTCCCGGTGGGATCAAATTGTATTATCTCTTCTTCCTCGATGTACTTTACCTGGGCTTGCGGAAAGAAGCTGATGACTTTGCGATCCTTCAACTGAAGCTGCCGCTCTATCTTGCTGAGGCAGCTTTGGGAATATATAGCGTGTAAGGGATGAAGCCGACCTCCAAATCGGGGAATAATCACATCAGGTTCGGCGGGATTATCACACATGTATTTTATGAGCGGCGGAGACATAAAAGGCATATCGCAGGCGCAGCAGAATATATATGGGGACGATACTGTATGAAGGGCGGTGTAGATGCCGCCTAACGGCCCATACCCGGGATACAGGTCGCCGATCACCCTTACCCCTATCTCTCCTATGGCCGTTGAATGTCGGGCTACCACCAGTAGTTCCGAAAATACTTCCCTCAGACGATCCAGGATACGGAAAATGAGCGGCTGACCACCTATGTTTAGCCAAGCTTTCGGCTGGTTGCCCATCCGCCGGCCTTGTCCTCCGGCTAATACGATGCCCGTCATCATGCCTTGCCGCTACACCCGCAGGTGCCGCCGCCCAATATCCCGGCGATAGTGCATCTCGGGGAAACTGATCTTCTCCACACCGGCATAAGCCCTGGCTTGGGCGGCCTGGAAATCATCTCCATAGCCCACTACTCCTAATACCCGACCACCGGCGGTTACGAATTTGTCATCCTGCCATTTGGTGCCGTTTCTATATTTTCCATAGCTTGAATGTCACCTAGGCCCTGTATAGCCAACCCTTTGCGGTAGTTGCCGGGATAGCCGCCCGAGGCCAATACTACGCATAACGCCGACCCGCTCTTCCAGTCCAACTTCACTTTATGGAGCTGTTCATCGATCACCGCCTGCATAACCTCCACCAAATCCGATCTGAGCAATGGAAGGACAATCTGCGTCTCCGGGTCTCCAAAGCGGGCATTGAACTCCAATACATAGGGTTTCCCCTCTACCATCATCAAGCCCGCATAAAGCACGCCTTTATAGGGATATCCTTCGGAGGCCATAGCTTGTACCACAGGCGCCATAACCTCATCCATGATCTGCCTCGCCAGCTCAGGGCCCACCCAGGGCACCGGAGCATAAGCTCCCATCCCACCGGTATTCAGCCCCCTATCCCCGTCATAGACGGGCTTATGGTCCTGGGAGGTCACCATAGGGAGCACCGTTTTCCCATCGGTAAAAGCCATGAAGGAAAGCTCTTCCCCTTCCAGGTAATCCTCAATGATAATCCGGTTGCCGGCATCCCCAAAGGCCCGCTCCTCCATTATGAGCTTTACCGCCTGAGCGGCTTCCTCAGATGTAGGGCAGACTATTACCCCCTTGCCGGCCGCCAGACCATCCGCCTTGACTACCAGCGGCCTATCCTGAGACAGAATGTAAGACAGCGCCGCTCCCGCTGCTGTGAATACTTTAGAGGACGGAGTAGGTAAACCATATTTCTGGAGAAGGTTTTTGGCAAACACTTTGCTGGTCTCAATCCGGGCCGCAGCCTTATCGGGGCCAAAAATACGCAAACCCCGCGCCGTAAACTCGTCCACTATCCCCAATGAGAGCGGCAGTTCCGGCCCTACCACAGTGAGATCCAGGCGCTACCCAATCGGCTATGGCGGCAATATCCGTAGGTTGAAGCGATATACATGTGGCCAGATCGGAAATACCCGCATTTCCGGGAGCACAAAATATTTTCGACACGTGTGGAGACTGAGAAAGCTTCCAGACCAGCGCATGCTCCCGTCCCCCGCCTCCGATCACCAGAACTTTCATCGTAATTTTACCTCTTTGCTAAAGGATCAACATAGAAACCGTTCACGGTGGAGAGGCTCTGCCGGCTCTCCATACAACCCTTGGCGGTTGGCTTTTCTAATGCGGAGCGGATGGATCCGGCCCGTCAATTCTGGGCTGGGGGGGAGCTGGAGGCGCAGGTAATTATCGGTCAGGCCCATTTGTAAGCCGCTGCTCGGATCCTGCTGCTGGAGGATCAGAGTGGGGCGGACTTGTCCTGCCTGGGTCTTGCGAAAGGCGTCCGCCTTTTCCTGGGAGAGTGTTCGGAGGCTTGCCGAGCGGTTTTTCTTCACCGCTTCGGGGACGCGCCCGGAAAAGCCGGCGGCCGGCGTATTAGCCCTGGGGGAGTAGCGGAAGACATGGAGGTAGGTGAAGGGAAGCTCTGTTATAAGTTTTAGCGTGGCGTTAAAGTGAACATCCGTTTCGCCCGGGAAACCTGCTATGATATCCGTCCCTATGCCCAAATCAGGTATCCTCCGGCTTAGGCGCCGGATAAGGGCTGCATATTCTCCACTGCTATAAGGTCTGTTCATGGCGCGGAGGATCTCATCATGCCCGCTCTGGAGTGGGATATGCAGATGCGGGCACAGTTTCGCATCGGTAAGGATTTCCTCCAACTCCGGAGTAAATTCGGCAGGCTCAATAGAGCTCAGACGTATCCGGCCCAAGCCCGGCAAGGATAAAGCCTTCTGTAAAAGTGCCGCCAGGCTCCCGGGAGGAGTAAGATCCCGACCATAGACTCCAATATGGATGCCACAGAGGACTATCTCCTGATACCCCTCGGCGATAGATTGCTCTATTTGGCGGAGCACAGCGGTTAGCGGGAGGCTCCGGGCGGGACCGCGCACCCGCGGCACAATACAGTAACTACAGCAGGCCGAGCAACCATCCTGACACTTAATCCAAACCCGGGTATGAGATGAGTAGCGCCCGGGCGCCTCAGTCTCCCAAGCTGCTTTCTCAGACAAAGCGGGCAGAACCATTTTAGGGGATGTGCGCTTCTCCAGCGATCCCAGATACTTATCCAGCTGAGGTTTGGCTCCCTGGCCCAAGATAAGGTCTACGCCTGGAATGCGGGCTAACCTCTCGGCATCAGCTTGAACATAGCAGCCGGTCACCACTACCAGCGCCTCGGGGTTGGTGCGGATAGCGGAGCGCACCATTTGCCGGGACTGAGCTCCGCTTTTGCCGGTAACCGCGCAGGTATTGATAATATAGACCTGTGCAGGTTCTGAGAAAGGCACGGAAATATAGCCTCTGCTGTTTAATTTGGCCTC
The DNA here is from genome assembly GCA_003230535.1 of bacterium. Classification (GTDB taxonomy): domain Bacteria; phylum SZUA-182; class SZUA-182; order SZUA-191; family SZUA-191; genus SZUA-191. The sequence continues at coordinate 4,387 of QIEW01000367.1, read as the reverse complement.
GATGGCGGCGGTCTCAGATTGGTTTACCTTACAGCCCAAAGTTGCTAACGCTATGGATACGGGCATTATATTACTCCGCTTACATAATATTTCTCATTTAGCTGCCGGAGAATGACCAGGGGGTCAAAGCCTAAAACCTAAAGCCTGTCAGGCTTTGCAGTTGGGGGATTATCCTCCAACTTTGTGGGCAGGACGGAAGGCGCCGGGCGCTTTAATTTTTCTTTAAGTTGCCGCATATAGTCTAAGTCCCTCCTCTCATTGGGCGAGGCCAGCTTCCGATCAAGTTCTACAGCCTTCTCCACATAATTTATGGCTTTTTCATACTGGCCTAATCTGTCGTAAATAGCGCTTATATAATAATAAGTTGCCGCCAGAGAATAACTGTCGCTGGTAGTGCGGACAACCTCCAGGTTTTTTAGTTGATACTTCAAGGCCTGTAGATATTTCTTGTTCTTTTCATAGGCCTCGGCTAAGCTGTGATAGACATCACTCAACCGCTCTCTATCTTTAATTCTCTGAAAACCTTCTTCGGCTTGCTTTAAATAGTCTATCGCTTCCTCATATTTTTTCCCTCTGAGAAATATAGAGCCCAAGTGGTAGTACGCAATGACCGAGTCGTTTGCGGAGTTGGTTTTCTCCTGAAGCTTAATAATTTTTCGGTAAGTGTCGATTGCCTCCTTGTCGCGGCTTTGCCGGAGCTGGAGAGTGGCAATCTTATTATAGACGGACAGCGCCCGGGGGGAGCTTTCAGTATCCGGCAGAAGTTCAAGGATTTTTTGGAAGTAACCTAAGGCTTCATTATAGTTGGCCTGGTTAAAATAAATATCGCCCATATTGTCATAGAGCTCGATCAGTTCCTCCTGGTTTTTCGATTGCTCAAGAATACCGGCTGCTTCCCGGGAATATTTAAGGGCTTTATCATATTGCTTTTTATGGGCATAAACCTTGCCCATCCGGCTATATACTTTTCCGATACCGTTCCTGTCGTTTACCTGCCTAAAGTGGCTGGTCGCCTTCTTAAGATGCTTCAGGGCGCTCACATCCAACCCCCTGATAAAGTACAGATTTCCGAGAGTGCAGTTAATGGCGCCCATGGCCGAATTATTACCCAGCTTATTCTGAATTGCCAGCGCCTTTAGGTGGTAGATAATCGCCGAATTATAGTTCTTCTTCTCTTGGTAGATAGCTCCTATTTTGACATAGCAGGAGGCCTCCAGCTTTCGATCCCGCTGGGCTTGAGACAGCTTTAATTCCTTATTACAATATCTTAACGCCAGGTCAGGCCGGTCTATATTGGTATAGATAGGGATAATTTTGTCATAGACTTCTCTGAGCCGATGACGGTCTTTTCTTGCTTCAAGGAACTCCTCGTAGCGCTTGTATAGCGCCGGAAGTTGTTTCCAGGATGACTTCATTTCATAAAGCTTGATAAGTAAACTAAGAGCCTCCTCGTATTGGTTGTCCAACTTAATAGCCTGTTGGCAGTTCTCCAACGCCTTATCTGCATCGTCGAAAAACAACAGGGCCTCATAGGCCTTAGTATAGGCGGCAAAGGCGCCCAGATTTTGAGTGGGTAAAGGCATCCGGCTTTCATCCTCCACTAACTCCAGCCCCAATACGCTGGCTGCCCCCTTTAATATTTCATGAATAACAGATAGTAACTCGTCTTGGTTTCCCGTGACGACCGGAATAGATTTCCCCCCGCCAGTTCTCACATCCAACAAATAAGTGGTAAACTCCAGCGTTTGGGTCTTATTATAGGCGCCATAGATAACAAATTGAGCCTGCACTAAATTGCCGATCTTTCGAACCGCTTCTGGATTTGAAATGTTTAAGGTTGGGATCTGGCCGGATTGTAGAAAAGGCTTAAGATATTCCGGCCTGATAAACTGGGCCCCCTCGATCAGTCCCAGATGTTGCTGTAAATAATTCCTGACGCCTTCACCGATCCAATCAAGCTCCGGCTGACCGCTAAGGTTCTCATAAGGCAAAATAAGGGTGGGGGAAATATAGGCGGCATCAGCATAAGCCGGCACAATCAGAGATGAAAGCAAAGTGAACAAGATTAAGTATAAGGAGAGAAGATTTATCTTCATTAAATATGGCCCAACAACGGCTGTTCCGCCCTAATATTCGAATGGGAATAATTCATTAAGCTGAAAATAAACCAACAATAGTTTATCCTGGCCTTTCTCCCGGATTATTCATAAATTTACGGTAAACATTAATGATGTTATTTGAATACAAGTGGTTATATAATAACGGTCAAAAAACAAAATGGCTCATACAAATCACCGAAAAATCCCGCTGTGGAAGCGACCAACTCCGAGCGTGTTTATGATCCCGAATCATTCGGGTTCTCTCTACAAGTGAAAATTATAGGTTTTTTCCTCTCTAAATTCAAGGTGTTTCCAAAAAAACTGTTTACAAATAGAGCCGGGAGAATTAAAATAAGTAAAACTTAGAATCAAACCTATTGTTATATTTAAATTAATTTGCTCGGGGCGCTTTATGAAAAAAATGAAAAAAATCAAATTATTTTTTGGCCTTATCTTAAGTTGGCTTCTGCTTCTGCCGGCCCAGGCCAAGACATTACATGTCCCATCATCGGAATACCCAACCATACAAGGCGCCATAGATGCAGCCGAGGCTGGGGATACGGTATCGGTCGCCCGGGGGAAGTATATCGAATACATTGTACTCAAAGAAGACGTAATAGTTCGCAGCGAAGGCACGGGAAGAGAGCATCGAAACCACACGGCGGCCCGCCGGACCATTATTGATGCCGGAGGGGTATTAGAGCCGGTAGTAACCGGGGCCGATAGGGCGGTGATCGATGGTTTTACTCTCACGGGACTGGGAAAGGTGGATCATCACATTCCTGCTCATCCCCACGGAGTACAATGTCGGGGGGCCTCCCCTATTATCATAAACAATATTATCTATAACATGGGCAGCACCGGGATTGGAAGTCATGTAGACAAAGGTCGTCCAGCTGCTCCCTACATAGAAAATAACATTGTATACAGTAACTTGGGGCTGGGGATCGGGAACAACCATGGCTCCGCGGCCACCATAATAGGCAACATAGTCTACCACAATACCGAGACCGGGATCGGCGCCAGAAATGGAGCCCACCCCTTAATCGAAGGGAACATTGTATACAGCAACGGCTATGCCGGGATCGGCGCCAGAGTGGGAGGGTTCCCCACCATTATCGGAAATACGGTTTATGGAAACGGCGTTGCTAAAGCTGTCGGGCGCGGTTCAGGTATAGGGGTGGATGGAGCCAAGGCATTGCTGGTGGAAGGGAATATCAGTTATGGTAACCGTCACGCCGGGATCGGCGTCAGGAGAAAGGGCTCCGCTATCATCAGAAACAACGAAACATATAAAAATTCCTACGCGGGAATTGGTTTGGACGGAGCCTTATCAGTAATTATAGAGGGTAATGAAATTTACAGTAACCAGAAAGGCGGAATCGGTATTACTAACGGTTCCTCCGGCATTGTGCGGCAGAATCGGATTTATGATAATATAAATGCGGGGATAAGTCCTACTATAGATAATGCTATGTTTGTCGAGAATAATTACATGGAAAACAATGGGGAACCGTACTCCGGTGCAGCTCCGGGTTTTACACAAGGCGGGGTAGCAACCTTAGGAGGGGAGGAAGAGGAAGGATCCCCCCCCCCACTGGGATTACCGAACCCTTCTTTCTTTAAATGGCTCCAGAAGGAAAACAAAAAATAGTCGGAGGGAATTGCCATCAGTTATATAGTAGCCATTAGCGGCGCCAGTGGGGCGATTTATGCTCAGCGGCTGTTGAGGGCGCTGAGCGCCCAAGGGCATAAGATTTATTTTTTAGTCTCTCCGCAGGGTCGGATAGTGCTCCGGGAGGAGTTGAGAATAAGCCTGAGCCCAGGGGGTGAGCTTTCCGGACAGAACAAAGAACAACTTTTAGGCAAACCGGATTACTCAAACCTAGTCTCTCTGGGTTGTTCCAATATGGAAGCGGAAATTGCCAGCGGCACCGCTGCTGCTCAAGGGATGATAGTAGTCCCTTGCTCCATGGGGGCGCTGGCCCGTATCGCCCGCGGGATATCCTCCAACCTGATAGAAAGGGCGGCGGATGTGATGCTTAAAGAACGGAGGCCGCTGATCTGCTGCCCTCGGGAAACACCGCTGAATATCATCCACCTCCGGAATATGCTCCACCTGGCCCAAGCCGGCGCGCAGATCCTTCCCTGTATGCCGGCTTTTTATCATCACCCCCAAAACCTGGAAGACCTGGCCGATTTTATTGCCGGCCGTATCCTGGATGGATTGGGGCTGGATCATAAGCTTTTTTCTCCCTGGCAAGCCCCTGACAATAAACAACCGTAAT
>QIEW01000061.1 GCA_003230535.1 bacterium | reverse complement strand
TGGATCGCCGCCTAAATCTCCTGGAGAAAAAGGGGATCGAGCTGGACGGGAAAGAGCGCCAGTTGCACCAGCGGAATAAAGCGCTCCAGGAGAATGAGAATAATTATAGGAAACTATTAGTGGAACAGCAGCAGAGGCTGGAAAAAATAGCGGGTCTATCCACAGAGGAAGCCAGGAGATTGCTCTTTCGGAAGTTGGAGGATAAGGTTAGGCATGAAGCGGCTAAGATGGTAAAAAGGATTGAAGAGGAAGCTAAAGAGACCGCAGACAAAAAGGCTAAAGAGATTATTAGCTTATCGATCCAGCGCTGTGCAGCTGACCAGGTGGTGGAGGCTACCGTTTCTGTGGTGGATCTGCCCAACAACGAGATGAAGGGAAGGATTATCGGACGTGAGGGCCGGAATATCCGGGCGTTAGAGCTGGCTACCGGGGTAGACCTTATTATTGATGATACTCCGGAGGCGGTAATTCTCTCGGCCTATGATCCTATCCGGCGGGAGGTAGCCAAGGTCGCTTTAGAAAGACTAATTCAAGACGGCCGAATTCACCCGGCCCGAATCGAAGAAGTAGTCAACAAAAGCAAAAAGGAAGTGGAAAATAGTCTTCGGGAAATCGGGGAGCAGGTTACTTTTGACTTGACTATTCATGGCTTACATCCGGAAGAGATAAGATTGTTGGGCCGATTAAAATATCGCACCAGTTATACTCAGAATGTGCTCCAGCATTCCAAAGAGGTGGCCATGCTGGCTGGTGTAATGGCCGCAGAATTGGGGATAAATACCCAATTGGCTAAGAGGGCCGGTCTTTTGCATGATATCGGCAAGGCAGTGGATCATGATGTAGAGGGCGCGCATGCCCAGATCGGGGCCGATCTGGCCCGCAAATACAATGAAAACCCAATCATAATCAATGCCATTAGCGCACATCATGAGGGTGAGGAGGCCAAAAGTATAGAGGCGGTATTAATTCAAGCGGCCGACGCGCTTTCGGCTGCCCGGCCTGGCGCCAGGCGGGAAAGTGTGGAGAATTATGTCAAACGCCTGGAACAGTTGGAGGCTATCGGAAACTCTTTTGCAGGTGTGGGAAAGAGTTACGCCCTCCAGGCCGGCCGGGAGATTCGCATTATAGTGGAAAACGCATCGGTTTCTGATGCGGACGCCTCAGAATTGGCGCGTGAAATTTCCCAAAAAATAGAAGGGGAACTAAAATACCCCGGCCAGATCAAGGTAACCGTTATCAGAGAGACCAGGTGCGTGGAGTATGCCAAATAGGTAAAGATGGGCGGCAACTTTATGGGGATGCCGGTCGCTTATCGGCGGCGGTGTCCCGGGTCAGTTAGCCCAGCACATTATAAGGAAAACAACTTGTTAAGAATACTGGTAATTGGTGACATAATAGGGCGGGCGGGACGACAGGTGCTGGCTAAGCTTCTCTCCAGCCTGAAGACCCAGTATCAGGTCGATTTATGTATTGCCAACGTGGAAAACGTTGCCGGCGGCATAGGTATTACTCCGGTTTTGGCCCGGGAACTCCTGTTGCAGGGAGTGGATGTACTTACCTCTGGAAATCACATCTGGGATAAAAAGGAGATTGAGAGCTACGCCTATACGGAGAAACGACTTTTACGCCCCGCCAACTATCCTCCCGGAGCGCCGGGAGGCGGCGGTTACCTGGCCAGGCTGGCCGATGGACAGAGCGTGGGGGTAGTTAATCTGGCGGGCCGGGTATTCATGCAGCCCCTGGATTGTCCTTTCCGGGCAGCCAAATCTGAGGTGGGAAAACTAAAAGAATATACTTCGGTCATCTTGGTTGATTTTCATGCCGAGGCTACCTCTGAAAAGGTCGCCATGGGGTGGTATCTGGATGGTCTGGTATCTGCGGTGGTGGGAACGCATACTCATGTTCAGACGGCGGATGAGAGGATACTGCCCAAGGGGACGGCCTATATCACCGATATAGGGATGACCGGCCCGACTGATTCCGTAATTGGTATCCAAAAAGAGTTGGCCTTGCAGCGGTTTTTAACTCAGATGCCGGTAAAATTTGAGCCCGCCAAAGGCAGTCCCCAGCTTAACGGGGTAGTCATAGAGGTTGACCCTGCCAGTGGAAAAGCCGGTTCTATCCAACGGCTAAGGGTAAGCCCCCCTACAGGCAAGGTAGCCGCCCAATAGGTGGAACCGCGCGCCCATAGGGGCGTTGCTTATGTCCCGCTTAATGGCCAATTTAGGGAGCCTTATATAGCTGCCGGAGGTAATCTCATGCCGCTTACATTTATTGCATGTCAATCCCCAAGGGGCAGCTGTCGGTAGAAACAGGAGCGCTCCCCGGTATGGCAAGCCGCGCCGACTTGATCTACTTTTATAAGTAATGTATCCTGGTCACAATCGTAATAAATTTCCTTTACATGCTGGAAATGTCCGGAGGTTTCCCCTTTGAGCCATAGTTTGTTTCGGGATCTGCTCCAAAAAGTAGTTTTTCCTGATGCAATAGTTTTCTGTAAAGATTCTTGGTTCATGTAGGCCAGCATTAATACTCTGCATCCTGAATAATTGCTGGAATAAGCCCGCGCCGGTCAAATTTAAACTCTATCATATCTCCTCCATTGTGCCGGTTTTTCACCTTAAAAATATAAGTTGTTAACTTTCCCAAAGATAGCTATGATAAATCCTAAAGCTGTTATCTACCAAAGGTAATTTACAAAGACGGCGTATTATAACATTGGTCGTTATTTCTGTAAATCGACTAACCTTATAAACTTGACATTAAAGTTCGGATCGTGTTAGATTTTGAAAAATGGAAAGTAAGAAATACCAGATAAGGAAGTAGGTAGGCGATAATGAGTAAGAAAAAGACAAAAATTATCGTCGGGGGAACTGTTATTCTCCTGGCGGTAAGTTATTTGTTGTATGCGGGGATGCAGGAGACGGTCTTCTATTTGACACCCACCGAGCTTCGAGCCCAGGCTGGAAAAATCTTTAAGAAGGGAGTGCGCGTTTCCGGTCATATAGAGGAAGGCTCCATCGACTGGGATCCCCAAAAACTAGAAATGCGTTTTAGCATAACCGACGGCAATAAAACAATTCCGGTTCATTACCAAGGGGTCGTGCCGGATACTTTTAAGTATGGAGTAGAGGTGATTGTAGAAGGGAAGCTGACCTCGGCGGACCTCTTTAAGGCTACCAAGTTGATGACTAAGTGTCCTTCCAAGTATGAACCTAAAGCTTAACATGTCCCGCCTAACCATTACAGCTAGTATGGGCCTCAAAAGCATGATAAATTAAAGTTTAGCCAATATTCAGCTGTCCTTAATACTTGCCTGTTAACCCGGATTATTCATAAATCCACGATAAACATTGATGATGTTATTTGAATACAGATGCTTACAAAATAACGGTCAAAAAACAAAATGGCTTATACAAATTACCGAAAACTTCCGCTATGGAAGCGACCAGCTCCGAGCGTGTTTATGATCCCGAATTATTCGGGTTAATGACTTGCCTGTAAACCTAATATTTTTGTCCCTTGGTTATCGTTGCAAGTGTGGAGGCAGAGAACCCTTAACTAACCGTTAAATTAAACTATGATGTTAGAGATAGGATCTTTTTCTATTCAATTATGTTTTATGGTGGCGGCATATGCAGCCATCTTCTCCCTGGTGGGAAAGTTAGTCGACGAGCGGAGAATGGTTAAGTCGGCCGAGGCGGCCTCGGCAGCCTGTTTTGGGTTGCTTACTTTGGCTTCGGCGGCTCTGATCTGGGCGTTTGTCAACCGCCGGTTTGACGTGGAGTATGTCTATCATTATTCGGACAAGGCGCTGTCGATGTTCTACACAATAACCGCCTTCTGGGCCGGTCAGGAAGGCTCTATTCTCCTCTGGGCCTGGCTGTTGTCGTTATTTGCCATGTGGGTGATACTCCAGAACCGACACGCCCATCAGGAGAGCATGCCTTATATAACCTTTACCATGATGTTCACCCTATGCTTATTCTTGTCTATAATGGTGTTTATTACCCCGCCTTTTGCCACTTATCATTTTAAACCGCCGGATGGTTTAGGTCTAAATCCCTTACTACAGAATCCGGGGATGATCTGGCACCCTCCCACGCTCTATTTAGGCTATGTAGGATTTACGGTACCGTTCGCCTTTGCCATGGCGGCCATGATCACGGGCAAGCTGGACGATACTTGGATCAGGAGCACCCGGCGCTGGACGCTGTTTGCGTGGCTGTTTCTCACGATAGGCATCATCCTGGGAGGACAATGGGCTTATGTTGAACTGGGCTGGGGCGGCTATTGGGCCTGGGACCCGGTGGAAAACGCTTCCTTTATGCCTTGGTTGGCCGGCACCGCTTATCTCCATTCGGTAATGATCCAGGAAAAGCGGGGTATGCTCAAGATCTGGAACATGGTGTTAGTGACAACGACTTTTCTTTTGTGTATCTTTGGTACGTTTATTACCAGATCGGGGATCGTCGGTTCTGTACATTCATTTGGGGAATCAAGTTTAGGTCCGGTTTTTATGGCTTTTCTGCTTTTAGGAATAGCGGCCTCCGTCATCCTGCTCCTAGTCCGCTGGGATGACCTCCAGAGTCAAAACGAAATAGATTCTCTCCTTTCGAGGGAGAGTACCTTCCTCTATAATAATCTGGTTTTAATGGCTATGCTTCTGGTGGTATTTATTGGGACGGTCTGGCCGTTTATTTCGGAGGCTGTGCGGGGTCAACAAGCGACTGTTACGGCTGCATATTTCGATAAAATCAATGTTCCTATTGGGTTGACCTTGCTGTTTCTGATGGCTCTTTGCCCCTTGATCTCCTGGCGGAAAACTTCCGTCCAGAACCTGAAACGTAACTTCATGGTACCGGGGATAATATCCCTGGCGGGTGGTATTGCATTATTTATATTAGGCATCAGGAAAGGTTACCCGTTAACCAGCTTTATTCTATGTATTTTTGTTGCGGTGGCTATTTTACTGGAGTTTATTAGAGGAACAACCGCCCGGCACAGCCGCTTTGGCGAGATGTATCCGGCGGCTTTAGGCCGGCTCATTTGGCGGAATAAGCGCCGTTACGGGGGGTATATCGTTCATATCGGCGTAGTGCTTATTTTTGTGGGAATAACCGGCTCCTCATCCTATAAGATAGAGCGTGAAGTATTTGTAAAACCTGGAGAGGAGTTCCAGCTTGGAAAGTATACCTTAAAATACGAAAAGTTCTCCCAATATGAAACACAAAGTAAATTAGTTAATGCAGCGATAGTTTCGGTGTATAATGAAGGAAAGAAAGTAGATATACTTACTCCGGAAAAGAATCTTCATTTTAAAGGTTCGGAGCAGCCGGTATCAGAAGTTTCAATCTATTGGAACTTAGCGGAGGATGTATATCTAATTCTGGCAGGCTTTGACGCAAATCACGGCGCCACCTTCAAAGCGGTAATAAACCCATTGATAGTCTGGCTATGGATTGGCGGCACAGTAATGACCATAGGGTCAATTGTAGCCTTTTGGCCGGATAAAAAGAAAAAAACATCTCCAATTTAGGAATATATCTTTTCCTAATTTTGAGGCTGGGAGATGAAAAATAATGTCAAAACGCCTTTTTATTGCCCTGGGTATAGGAATTTTAAGCTTAATCGTTGTCTGCCCTTGGATTATTAATTCTTCTTTAGTATATTCGGCCACTCCGGAAGAGATAGAGACCGAGTGCCGGGAGATTGCTAAGGAGTTGGTTTGCTTATGCGGTTGCGGGAATATGGTACTGGAGACCTGCACCTGTGGGGAGGCCAGCAAAAACAAGGAGTTCATCCGCAAGCAGCTTAAGGCGGGCAAGACCCGGCTTCAAATTTTCCAGTTATTTAGAGACAAAGATGGGGAGCGGGTGTTTGCTGCTCCTGTCAAGGAGGGGTTTAACTGGATAATATGGGTGATAGTTCCCTATGTAGTGCCGGTACTGGCTGCCCTGGGATTAGGAGTGCTGCTGCTGAAGTGGACTAAGCAAAGGAAGGAACCGGAACTGACTGCCACCCCCATCTCTGGTAAAGAAGGAGACGAACCGCCTGACCAATACAAGGAAAAGCTGGAAAGGGAACTAAAGGAACTTGAATAGTAACTGATAGGGTAAGAGTATGGAACTTCTTGATATAGCGCGTGATGTACTGCAAAAAGAGGCGCAGGCAATTCTTGCGTTGGTCGACCAGTTGGATGAAAGGTTTACTGAAGCGGTAGATATTTTGTATAATTGTACTGGTAGAGTGGTGGTGACCGGGATGGGCAAATCGGGTTTGATTTGTAAGAAGATCGCCGCTACCTTAGCCAGTACCGGCACTCCGGCGTTGTTTTTACATCCGGCTGAGGCTATTCATGGCGACCTGGGAATGGTGGTGCGCGGAGATGTGGTCTTGGCTGCATCCAACAGCGGTGAGACGGAGGAAATCAATCGTCTTTTGCCCATTATCAAGCGTTTTGGGGTGAAGCTTATCTCTATGACTGGTAATCTTAAGTCGGTTTTGGCTCAAAACAGCGATGTAGTATTAAATATAAGTGTCGCTGAGGAGGCTTGCCCCTTAGGGCTGGCCCCAACGTGCAGCACTACCGTCACGTTGGCTCTAGGCGACGCCTTGGCGGTAGCTCTTATTAAACGCCGCGGTTTTCAGGAAGATGATTTTGCGGCGCTTCATCCCGGCGGTCGCCTGGGACGCCGATTGCTTAAGGTGGAGGACATGATGCACGTCGGAGTGGATATTCCGGTAATCACTGAGGAGACGCCCATGAAAATGGCCATTTTGGAGATGACCTCCAAGAAAATGGGAGTAACTTCGGTAGTCGACAACAACGCTCGGCTTACAGGGGTTATTACCGATGGAGACTTGCGGCGGTTAGTGGAACGGGACACAAATTTCATTAATCGTCCCGCCCGGGAGTGCATGACCCGAAATCCTAAAGTTATCAGTAAAACGGAACTGGCGGAAAAAGCATTGCAAATCATGGAGAAATATACCATCACCAGTCTGTTTGTTTTGGATAAGCGGCAGCATCCATACGGGATTATACATATGCATGATTTACTTAAAGCGGGGGTAGTATGATCCTATAGGAGGGGGGGTGGCTAGTGCGATGTCTCGGCGGGTAAAGCTGTTGTTGTGGGCTGTGATTGGTTCTATACTTATACACCTCTTGTCTTTGGGTATCCTCGGGATTATCTTAGAGCATCTGCTGCCTGAACCACAACCGCATGAACCGCCGGTAATCCACATCGTCCCAATAGTGGAGAAACTCCCGGACTTTAAGCCCCCAATATTCCTGAAAAAGTTAAAGCCTCAAGAATTACAGTCTAAAAAGGCGCTTCCCCAAAACAAACCGGAAAAAAATTTAGATCCGCTGGAACTCTCTCCCTCACCTCCGGATCCCAAAGCGACTTTAAGTCTTTTTCGGGAAGAAAAAAGTAAGCTGCAAAAGGAAAAAGCCAAAGTAAAACCGCCGCCGCCAAAACCCCGGGAAGTTCCCCGGCCCAAAGTGGGCCCGCCGCCCATGGAGGTTTCCCAATCCCCAATAGCGCCATCCCCAAAAACCTCCGTCCCCGAGATTACCTTTAGCCGCGAAGACATCATGACCGTGACTAAAGAGTCACAAGATCTAGCCCCATCCCCATCAAAGGAGCGCCGGAAGCCTAAGTTAAGAGAAATAATCGCCCATCTGGACAAATACCTGGATTTGGATAAGTATGGGGCAAAGGCCGAATACGGCTATGGAAGTTTGGTTTCCTTTGAGGATCAAGGATTTAACTATCTCTGGTATGGCAGGCTGGTAAAGAAAAAAGTCGCTGAGGGTTGGTATCCGCCTTATGCGGCCCGGATGGGGCTCACCGGACGGTCGGTGGTGACTTTCAAAATTCACCGTGACGGCATGATCGACGAGATTAAACTCCGGGACTCTTCCGGAAACAGCTCGCTGGATAAAGCCGCCCTGAATGCAGTGCGCAGTATTACCGAGTTGACTTCCCTGCCCGAGGATTACGGCCCGCAAGAATTGGGAGTAATCTTCTCTTTTTGGTATAACCTGACCCCCCCCAAATAGAAGTTACAGCTGGGGGCCAAAGCTTAGGGTTTGTTATAAAATAACCGTATCATACCAGGTTTCCGATCTTCCTATAAGCGCATAAGTCCTGTCTTGCCGGGATATGATGGTATCAGTCTCTCCTAGTCCTAGAGGACCTGGGTTAATAGGAAGCCCTGTGATAGGGACTGGATTAGGGGTCGCGCCTGGTACAGTGAGATATCCACTTCCAGTTTCGAAATAATCAGATCCTTTGAAAATTTGCTTAGCATGAGCAGTAGCACCAAATCCACACACCATGCTGACGATGAAGAATACAGCAACTTTTCTCCAACTAATTTTGCTCACAATCGATCTCCTTACAGGTTATAATAA